>NZ_JGCK01000073.1:0-221738 GCF_001639905.1 Kosmotoga sp. DU53
TTTTTCCAGGGTCTTTGAAAGAGAAACTGCCCAGGAGGTAATCCAGGCACACATAGACTTTTTCGAGGAGATTGGTGGTGTACCACAGGAGATATTCTACGACAACATGAAGGTGGTGAAAGACAGGAAGAACCTGAACAAGAACTTCGTCAAATTTGCCACCTTCTTTGGATTCACTCCCAGGTTGTGTAATCCTTATTCACCCCAGGAAAAGGGGACAGATGAGGAAAGTGTTGGTTTCGTTAGAAATTGGGTATTCAGTGAAAGGAATGAATTCGATTCCCTGGAAGAAGCGAATGAATATTTAAAAGAAAAACTGGCAGAACTAAATGCTTCTCCTGTATATGGAAGAGAGTTAGTTCCGGTAAAAGCTCTCAATGAAGAAAAACTAAATGCATTACCTACCGCCAGCTACAACAACTATCGTCTTGAAGAAAGGATCATATCCAGATATTCGTTAATAATGCTGGACGGTAATTACTATTCTGTTCCTGAGGATTGCCCCGGGAAGAGAGTGCAGCTGAAGATATATCCAGACCGTATAGAAATATTGAAAGAAGGCAAAGTCGTTGCGGTTCACAAACGCTTAAGAGGTAAAGGTAAATACGCCATACAGATAGCTCACTACCTGAACACCCTAAGAAAAAAGCCTGGAGCCCTTGCAGGATCAAGAGCCTTCCAGGCATTAAACGACACACTAAAAGTCCTGTTCGGCAAATATTATACCACTAAGCCAAGGGAATTCGTACAATTACTGGAATTATTGAACGATTATGACGAAAAAACCTTCTGCGAAAAAATAGAAGAGCTCTTTGAAAACGGGATTATCCCAACAGCAGACATAATGAGAAACCTATTACAACAAAAGCCCATACAATATGAAACCTTTGACTATCCTTTGAAGATACAGATAGACCACGGTGATCCTTCTGAGTTCGACAGATTGGTAGGTGTTCACCGTGGATGAAAAACTAATGAGATTGTGCAAAAGGCTGAAAACACCGGGAATATTCAACAGTTACGAGAGAATCACTAGACAAGCTCAACAAGAAGGCATGAGTTACATTGAATTCCTTCTGGAGATACTGGAATCGGAAGTACAATCCAGAGAAAGCAGAAACATAGTGAAAAAAATAAAACGGGCTGGATTTCCAACACCCAAAAGATTTGAAGAACTCAACGAAGCAGCCCTTCCAGAAGACGCCAGGAAACATCTTAAAGAACTGAAATCGTTGAAATTTTTAAGCGAGAATAGAAACCTAATACTGCTGGGTAACTCCGGTACAGGAAAAACACATCTGGCAACGGCAATAGGAATAAAAGCCTGTGAAGAAGGATATAACGTTCTATTCAAAACAGCGGCAGGCCTGATTAACGAACTGAAAGAAGCAAAAGACGAAAAACAACTTGTGAGATACGCAAAACAATTCAAAAAGCTCGATCTGGTGATAATAGACGAATTGGGATACATTTCCTTTGACATTGAAGGTGCAGAGCTGCTCTTCCAATACCTGGCAATGAGATACGAGACAAAGAGCACGTTAATTACAACGAATCTCGTGTTCTCGGAATGGATAAAGATCTTCCATGATAAAGCCCTAACCATGGCATTATTAGATAGAATCACACACAATGCCGTGATTCTCAATATGTCTGGAAGAAGTTACCGAAGAAGGGATATTTTAGAAGATACCTGAGGTGGGTAGCGGGTCATTTCCTTATGGCCCTCCCGGGTCAAAAACCTATTGACTTTATACAATAAATCTCAGGAATTTTCTCGCTTTTATAAAAATTGTCTAATTCATACGTTTTCATGAAACCGAGGATTGTTTGCCCGTCTGTAAGAGTGATAGCTTGATTATAAATATTGTTAAGGTTTCTTGGTATTCTATTGTCAATCAAGAGAATACCAAAAATTGCGGATGCAATTTTCTTTTTAGTTTCAGGCGGATTAGTTGTTATATTATTCCAAGTATTATTAATTGTTGTAAGTGCGTTCAAAACTTTAGCTCTTATTTCTTCAGAATCGTAGTAACTATAGAGCGTTAGGAGATACTTCACAAATAGGTCCCAGTTGGCGCTTTGATTTATAAATTTGGACGATAGCAATTTTTGAATATCATCTTTTGCATTACTATATTTCTCAAATTCAAGGACAATTCCAAGCCCTTTTAGGAAAAATAAAAATTCTTGATCAATACTATTCTGGTAAGCTGCTAACGCCTTTTCTGTCATATCCTTATCTATGGCCATTGTTCTGCTGATAATATTTTTGATTTTTTCTTTTACTTTGACTTCTTTTCGGCTGAACGTTTCACCAATGAACTGCAAAACCTTACTGACGTGGTTCGCATCATCTTCAGGAACATACAAATGCTCTTTCAAACTTCCAATGTCTAAATCTAAATTTTCATAGTTTCTGATTAGTTCAATTATATGTCTTCCTCTGTACTTTGAAAGTTCCAAGACTGAATCTAACAAGTCTAAACCTGACTCAATCCTGAGGAAAATTATGGATTTTAAAATATTTAATGTCTGATTATCAGCTTCAACCTCAAATAATTTGTCGACGTTGGAAGAAATGAATTTTTCTATTTGCTCATCATCTTCCTCCTTTTTGTTGCTGAAATTTTGTTTTAATATATTGAAAATACCTTCTTTTACCTCTTCAAATGCATCCGGAAGGATTTCTTTTAATTCTTTAAGGTAAATTCCCGATGCAATGATAATGTGTGGCTGTTTTTTATATATCCTTTCAATGACATTGTTGAATGCACTTTTTATCGAACTTATGACGTCCCTACTGGATTCAGGTATATTTGCAATAATTTCTTTGAATCTTTTCGTATAAGTTGGCTGAGATAATATTAATTCGAGCTCATCAGTGTTAAGTTCAAAATACGCCTTCCGATAATCTATGTTGTGATATATTGCAAATATTCTGTACTCTAGGTCATCTGGGATGAAGGTATAAGCACTGTATCCTTTTTCAGAAAGAAAATGCCCAAAAAGTGCACTATTATTATTATTTTTTGCATCTTTTTCGATAAAAATTTCTTTTAGCTCTTCCGAGCTATTTAACATTCCATACGTTTTAAATGCAGCAAAAAGGGCGTAAGAAAAGATAACAGTATCATCAGTTTCGCATGATCGTTCAGCAATACAAGATGGTTGTACAGTAATATAATTATTTATGAACTTTTTGATTTCGCGTGGTGTAGGTGGCAAAAGCTTATTTTCTATATTTCCTTTATTATTATAAGTATCTGTTTCTTTATCTTTCTCTTTCTGAGATTCGTGATTCTCCTCATTCTTTTTATTCTCTAAATTTTCATAATAAAGTTTAAATCCATTTGCGATTTGTATAGCAATACCTAACACATGTATAGACTCATTTATCTCAAGCTTGTTTAATATTTCCTCAAGGTAGGATTGCCATCCCCCATATACAGGTTCAGGAACATAAAATTCTTTTTTAAAAAGTTTATTAAAGTAATCATATCCACCTTTATCTTCGCCTATCTTTATTCCATTAGGATCAAAAGGAACAATATACCACACATTTTTAAAGCTTTCGTTTATTTTATCTGATACCATAAATGGTTTTAATGCCGAAAATATCTCGTCTACTTTTTCTCCAGGAATCCTATCAACATTGTCTATTACAATAATGAGTTTCTCATCATCATTGAAATTTTCTTTAAGTAAGTCACAGAACTCTTTTTCGAAATCAAGTGAGTTGGAAGTGATGGAGGATGTTGTTTCATTATCGGTATAATCACCGATGAGAAGCCCTGAATAAAGAGAAACTACCGACCATACGCTATCAATACGTTTTCTTGAAATTAGCAGCATTAGTATGGGTGTAGCAATATATACTACGGAAATAATAAAAACGGATAAACAAGGTATCTTAGAAATTTTGTTAGTAAACCAGAGAATAGCTATTGCCACCCACGCTAAATATTCCAAAATAAACAAACAATGAAGAAAATTTATCAAAGATGTTTTCTTGCTTTCTTTTTTCTCTTGTTCTTTATTATTCCTTTCTTCCGAGTTTTGTTTCGTTATAAGCTCTTTCAATGTGCTGTAATAGAACAGCTCGGCAATTGTTAAAGGTATGGTATAAAAAGCCAATAGACTGAATATTGTGTGCCATGGCAGTTCTTTCATTAAAAGATCTTTAAATGCACCAATAATCGATGGTATTAATGTCAATGTTATAACAAGAATAAATAGAAATAATACGGCTCCTCTATCTTTTGGTGCAACCTGTCTTTCGATAGTTCTATGTTTTCCGAGAATCTGATTTCGTTTGTCTTCGAAGTTTTCTATTTTTTCTTTTTTCTTTGTTTTTTCATTGTTGATCCAGTCCAAAAATCTCAAAAGGAAAACTTGCCTAAAATCATGGCCGAGTTCTGCCCAAACATCAAAAATAAATACTTCATATTTTCCCTCACCTTTTTGTTTAAGCATTTCTATAACACTCGATTTTCCGCTTCCCCACTTTCCTTTTAGAGCAATCGAAACTCCGTTACTTGTGTTTAAGATAAATTCAGCTATTTTTTCAGCTATTTTATCATGCACAAACCTATCCTCTGTTGTTGGTTCATCAGGAATAAACCTGCTTTTTGTTACTTGTTCATTTGAAATCAGCATCGTAGCTTTCACACTCCTATATTGTTTGTATTTATGCTAACTCAATTTTTCACTGTTTATTAGATAGAATACTTACTCCGTTGTTTGATTGATTTCAGGTCTTTTTTTATTTTTTACCTTGATATTTACCGTGTCCTAGATAATTCCTTCTATTAACTCTATTTCTTGAGGTGTGAGGCCATGGATCTGATAGATAAGTCTATCGATGTGTCTATCGAGCCTATCCGTTTTCTTATTATTTGCAGTCAATGAGTCGTTCTTTAATTTTATGAGCTCTTTCGTCATTTTTTCGATTTCTTTACTTGCTTTTTCATCGGGTCTCACGATTGGTACATTTTCAAGATAGTTCCAGATAAGCTGGTATCCATTTTGAATCTGAGTGCAGTATCTGGTTATAAGGAACCATCCAAGCTTACTGTTTAGAAATGCAAGTAGATAATAATCAGGAAGTCCTATATTCCAAACAGAGTTATTGGGGTAAAAATTGTGAACATCTATTGTAAATGTGGGCTTTACTTGAAAAACCTGATAAACAATCTTCGGCTTTTCGAATTCTTTGTAGTATTCAACAGTATCTTGGATTTCATACCACTCATATTTTCCGGGTTTTCGACCTTCTTTTATCACTTTTCTTTTTCTTCGGTATTAGATCTTCTTTATAATGCATTAAGTGATGTTCAATGGCTGGATATTTTGAAATATCAATCCCTCGACGAGTAAAAATCAAGTACTTTCCATTCCACTCAATTGAGTACCTCTTGATTTCTTTGCCGGTGAGGTAAGGCTTTATAATTTCCGCTGATTTAGGATCTTTCTGGATCAGCTCCTGACGTTTTGCTTCATCGATTATGAACGCTTTGTTGTAGCCAGTAACAATACCTCTGAAAATTTTTCCATTCACGTATTCTCCCAAAGGGATTCCAGCGGCCTGGATTTTTTCAAGAAGTTTCAGAGAAGCCTTATCTTCCAAAACCCAGCGATCGGAATCTTTTCGAATCACAACGTTGATGCTCTTTCTTTCGATTTCTTCTCTAAGACTTTTGTAATTAAGATCTTCGACTTTCAAATAACATAGGTGATTCTCTTCGCCGGGCTTGGCCTTTTTCACAGTCAATATGCACGGGTAGGTTGTGGCGTCAAATACCGGGAGATCTCCGAAATCGATGATTTTCGAGACAGTGTAGTTTTGCTGAAGGAATTTGGTAAGGGCTTTTCCGTATTTTGCTCTAAGAAACTTGTTTGAAGATATGTAAACAAGAATTCCACCCTCTCTGGTGAGTTCAAGACCTCTTTCATAGAAGGCAACGTAGATGTCTGAGGTTCCAGTCATAGTCTTGAAGTTTTTCCTGAGATATTCTTTCAGATCGGAATCAAGTGCTTCCTGCCTTATGTAGGGCGGATTGGCGATTACTATGTCAAAGCCATTCTTTATACCAAACATCCATTCCGGGTCAAACCAATCGGAAGGTTTATCAGCGAATGGATCCCATTGAGAGAGTTCATGACCAAGGCTTTTTATCATCTTGGTGTTTCCCTTTTCAAAGATTTCTTTATCTATTGCTTGGGCAATTTTTTTCTGTAACTTTCTAAATTCGTCCTTCAGTCTCTCTTTTTCATTACCGTAAGAGTTAAAGAAACGTTCCATGATAGCTTTTAGTTTGAGTATGTCTTTGTCGCTGGATGTATCACCAAGTCTCTGTTGTTTATTATCCTTGCTTTCGTGTAATTTTCCGAGAGTATTCGCGCAGACGAATTTGAACTCGAGGTTTGGTAAAGGTTTGACGCCACGGTTCTCATGGATATTGTCGTTGACGTTTGTATCAACAATAAGGGAAAGAAAGACTCTGAGCTTTGATAGCTCGACAGCGATCTCCTGAATATCCACACCGTAGATTGAATGCTCTATTATTCCCAGTTTTCTAATGTAACTTGCGCTTTCATTCCTGAATTTTTCTTCTATAAAGTTTCTGAAAACGGGATTCACGGCCTTAAGCTGGCGTTCTTTCCATTCCGTGGCATCTGGATCTAACTTATCCAGTGTGTACGCGATTTTCTGAAGTAAGCCCATCGGGAATGCGCCTGAACCACAGGCCGGGTCGATTATTTTCAGTTCGCTCAGTGCATCAAGGATCTTTTCTTTTTCATCTTCGTTCAGGTTCAGTTCTTCATCAGCGTACGACAGCAATTTTTCGGCTTGCTTTTCTGTGATCCCAGTGCTGGAAACCAAATAATGTTTTAGACTTTCATCGACCATGAACTCAACGATTGGTCTTGGGGTATAGTAACTTCCTGTTGCTTTTCGGGCACTTTCTCCGGTTTCCGGGTTGATTTCGGCAAGAAGGTTCTCAAAGATTCGCCCCAGCATTTCGGGATCGACCGAGAGCTCAACGTCAACAGGGGTATTTTCGTCTATTGTGAAGTTGTACGTTTCAAGGAGTTCAAGTAATTCTTTTAGCCATTCATTGGGAACTTTTAGGGTATTCAAGTATTTTGAAAACCCGGTGATTTCATCTATTTCATAGTAATCATGGTTGCGAGGAGCAAACAAGCCCCCGTTCAAGAAAGGTATCTGATCGAATTCAGGTTTTCTGAACCGTTCTTTCCTTTCATCGAGTTTTGTATTGAGAACTTCGAAGAAAAGCGGTTCTATCACTTCATGATAATAGTCCTGATTGTTTTCTATTGCTTCTTTAACGCTTTGAGATGAAAGCACTTCTTTAGGTACTAAAGGATTACCACTTTCTGAGTGCTTCTCCTTTAGAAACCAAACGAAGATAATCCTTCCTATAAGCCTTACGGCAAATTCCTGGAGAATTTTGTGATCATTATGGGGATCGGTCGAAGGCAGTGTGAGGATTGGTTCGAACTGTCTATCTTTGTTTCCAATTTTCCTCTTCCCGCCAACCAATTTGGTGAACAGCAGAGCGATCTTCTCGTAGAATTCTTTGTTTACAACCTCTACTGAGAATCTCTTTCTGAGATCTTCAAGGTCTATTACCCTTTTTGATAGGAATTTTTCTGGAGTATGTATCTTTGCGTCTGGACCCAGATAGAAGGAGTATCGTTTCGGATTTGAGTATCTGTTTTTGATCTTTCCATTTTCTTTGGTTAGTTCGATGGACATATAAGAAAATCGATAATTCTCGCTGTTCAATGATTTAAATATTGCCAATGCGTCTCGTATGCCATAGTCAGCCATTATCCTGAAGGCTTCCCTACTCAATGAAACCCTTGGATCTTTTTCGCTATCATGTTCAAATTCGAAGACAGTTATTCCCAACGCAGGGTCTTCACCGAGTTCAAAAGCTTTCTTGATTCTGCCGTTGTTCTTCAATGAAATCTCTTCAATATTTGATACAAAGCTATCAGTAAGAAACTCTCTTCTCAGAAATTCAAGAAATTTGCTTCTGTTATATGGCTCGTTGAATTTCACATATTTTGGCATATGCTTCCCCCTACTATATGAGTTCTTCGGAAATTATAATTGTTTCGGATTGCTCGCTTATTGAGTTTGCTCGTGAAATAATACTCTCCAGATATTCGTATGGAATTTCTTTTTTGAGGAATTCTATGGATTCAGTAATTTTGTTGTCATCGGTGACCAGATTTCTGATTAGTTTTTCGTAGGCTTCGGGCAATGCACGGTAATCGACTATCACTTTTCTCACGTCTTTAAGGTAATCTCTATGCGCTGGACACTTTTCTTCAAGATAATCGATGACTTTAACCGCTTCACGTTCGCCTTTGTTCATTGGGACTTTGCTTTTTCTCAAGAACAAGCTTTCTTTTATGCTCTGATAGACACTCTACGAAAATCTCTGAAACAAGCTGAGGTTCTTCAAATGGCTGCGCTTTAAACAACTCCAGCGCCTCTTCTCCGCTTAGCACAACTGAGTTTTCAGGTGAATCTGCAAATTTGAAGATATGGTTATTGCCTTTCTTTCCAAAGACTATTACGCCTTTTTTGCCTTTTGAAACTGTACGGCGTATTCTGGCGCGTTTGGGTATCTCTCTGGCTTTTTCAAGTAGCTCAGGTCTGGTAGCTTTAATTCTTTCAAGAAGGTCACGGTATTCGGTATCCCAGGATTTTTCTTCGCTTTCTTTGAAAGCCTCTATGTATTTTTCAACAAAATAGGATTTGAGTTTTTCATCTGAGGTTAGGATCTTGGTATCTTCTCCCAGGACAGCGTTTATCATAGCAAATTTCAGGGTAGAGATCCGCTTTATCCCTGTTTCAGCTTCCCCGGTTTCTGTGGGGAAGAAGTTATAGATATAAAGTTCGTCGAATACCTTCTTGTTTATGCGGTTGATTCGCCCAACTCTTTGAATGACTCTTGTGGGGTTGTATGGTATGTCGTAGTTGAATATAGTTCCAGCCCTGTTGAGGTTAAACCCTTCGGAGATGGCATCGGTGGCTATGAGGATATCGTAGTTGTTTGTTTGCTTTTTTGAGGAAGCGTCGAATTCTTCGCGTATGATCCTCTTATTTTCTTTCGTGGCGTCAGCCGCGGAATACTTGAAGACCCTAAGGCGATCTTTAAGTTCTTCGTAGAGATAGTTTGCAGTGTCAGCAAATTCAGAGAAGACAACGATTTTTCTTTTCGGATCTTTTTCCAATAGTTCTCTTACGATCTCCTCAAAATGCTTTAATTTTGGATCCTCGGGGAACCCATTTCCGAACCATTTGTCCTTAATCTCATTCAGTAGTTCTATGTCTTTTATGAGATCTTTTCTGAAGTGAATGCTGATTTCTTTTGCAGGGATAAAGACGTAGCCTTTTTGTCTGAGCTCCTCAAGTCGGGCTTCGTTGTATTCTCTAACTTCATCAGAGAGCAAGGAACCATTTTCCAGTATCTGATCAACGTCTGGAATGTTTCCTTTCTTAAAAATCGGGACCAATCCGGCATTATCGAACCATCCAAGTATTATTTTAGATGATTTAATCATAGTGTCAAGAGATATTTGAAAGGCTTTAATAGAGCTTTCGAAACGCCTAACGAGATGTCTGCGCATGAAACTGGCCATGTTTAACTGCGATTGTCTGAAGAGTCTTTCCTCACCAAATTGTTCCGTGATGAATTTCTTGTATTTGTCAATGTTTTTGAGATAGGCAACGGGTTTGTATCTGGCACCTATGAATCCCTTTTTCTCGTCTTCAGGTGCAATTTTGTTGAGAGTCCATTCATAGAGTTCAGTAAGGTCATCGAGTTCGTATTCAAGGAGCTCGGGATCTTTGACTTCCGGAAAGACTATTCCCTGTGCTTCGAGATCTTTCCTGTATGCTTCTATGCTCTGGAGATCAATTCGCGATCTTCTAATCATGAAGGGGGATATCAAATTTCTGATTTTGGTTGCAACGGCTTTGATTTCCCGATCTAAGGTTTCCTGATCTTTTTCGCCTTTCTTTCGACCTTTTTCGATCTCTTTATATTCTTTGATCAGCTCTTCAAATCTCAAAGAAAGGTTATCAACAGTCTGGAGCGTTGATCTTGTAGGAATCTGGAAGAGTTTTATGAGAGCAAATACATCTTGGGGCTTGTTGTTGTAGGGTGTTGCCGTTAGGAGTATGACTTTGTTTCCCTGACATAGTTTGTGTAAATTCGCATAATCTTGAGTTAGTTCGTTGCGGTATCTGTGGGCTTCATCGATTATAATTAATTTTTCTTCAGAACCAGAATGATTTTCCAGGGCGTCAGCGATCTTACCGGAGCTGTATACTCTGGCATTGAAATCGAATTCTAATCTATAATCTTCCCATTGATCTATAAGATGTGGTGGCGCTATAATCACCGTTTTCAATCTCAAAGCATGCGCAACCGAGGAAGCAACAATACTTTTTCCAAGACCGACAACATCCGATATGATTACACCGTTGTGTCTTTCGATTATTGATAGAGCCTGTGAGATTGCATCGATCTGGTATTTTAGGTTGTAGTACCTGTTGTTTGTTATTTCCGCTGGAAAGAAATAGCCATCCTGTCTTTGAACCGAGAAATACTCATCCAATACCCTCAGGTAAATAAGATAGGGCGAAGGAAGCTTGTCAAGCCAGATTTTTTGAACGACCTTTTTCTCAAAAAGATCCTTGCTTTCAATAGAAGCTATGTCAATTGATTTATCCCAGAGTTCATCAAATATGGCTTTTGCCTTTTCGTAGTTGGCATCGTCTCTCAGAATAACATCGAATTCATGGCGTCCTTTAAGGCCAGAGAATGTGAGGTTACTGGAGCCGGTTATGAGGGTCCCGGGAAAGGTGCCAGCCTGGTCATCTCTATGTTCGAAAAGATAAACTTTTGCGTGATTTGGCTTTTCAGTTTTTCTTATTTGAAGGGTTCCGTTTCTTATCTTTTCAAGGTAAATCCTGAAGGCTTCTTGTTTACGGGCGGTATCGAAGTAATCTGTTTCATTGAAGAATTCAACGAGGGTTTTGTAATAATTCTCGCGTTTTGTTTCTCTGGAACCTTCAATATCGGTTAGGAGTTCATACTCTTTAATTCTGTTCATGAAATCTCTTTCAATGTCCATTCCGACCAGTATCTTGATGTTCTTTTCTTTTATACCTTCAAAGATCTCCTCAAAGCCTGAAAAGAAGAAATACCCTACCAAGAAATAAACATTGTCACAGTAGGGAAGAACTGAATCCATAACCTCGGAAAGCAATTTTTCTTTGTTGGTTATCAGCGTTGCCAACTGTTGCCCCCCAATCCCAAAGAAATCTCACTGGTTCATTCAACAGTCTATTGTTCAATCTAATACTAACATATTCACAATTGCGCAGCAAAATTTTCAAATTAGTTTCTTTTTGTGTAAAATAAAGACAGACATGTGTGTCCAGAAGAGGCAAGCGCATTCAGTGGGAGACAACCCCACCAAGGCAAAAGCCAGAACCTTGTAGCTTGGTCAGCAAGGGGGGAGGAAAACTACTATCACGCTCTTGGGGTTGAAACAAACGATTATCTATCGAGACGAGGCGTGAGCCGGACTGTTATCTTTATTTAATCTCCAAAAGCACACTGCAGCAACTGGATGCTTAACTCCATAAAAGAAATTTCCCTTTCAATGAAAAACCTGAATTTTCTAGATAAAAGAAGAACAACGAAAAAGCAAGAAGACTAATCATAACCGTTCATATCTAGTCTTAACTGACAATATTTCCAATCCAGTGAGTTTTGGTATATGCAATTTGAGTTTTATAATGTAGATAGTTTATTCAGTGAAGAAAGAAAGTGATGGCGTGAAGAGAAGAGGTTCGAAGCATTTAATTAAGGAAATTAACGAAAAATTGATACTGAAGACTATTTATGAAAACAAAAAGATTGATAGAGCCTCCATAGCAAAATTTACCGGGCTCAGTCCCGCAGCAGTAACCAAGATAACAGCAGAACTAATAAACAGAGGTATGGTACTTGAAGCAGGTTCTGCAGAATCTTCCGGTGGGAGAAAACCTATATTGCTTTCTCTTAATCCCAAATTTGGCCAGTTTCTTGGTGTGAAAATCGGGGTCGGATATGTTGAATTGGTCATAACCGACTTTACTTGCACGATTGTTGAAAGCGCCAGATGTGACACAGAGAGTTCAGATCCTGGGACAATAGTTAACGTAATTAAAAATTGCTGGGAAAAGTGCAGACAAGAAAAACAGTCAATATTACTTGGCATAGGTATCGCTGTGTCCGGTGTTGTTGATTCAAAAGAAGGAATAGTACGGGATTCATTTTTGTTAGGCTGGAGAGATGTACCGATTGCTTCTTTATTGAAGGAAGTATTTAAATGTGAAGTTCTTGTGATGAACGATGTGGATTCATTCGCGATGAGTCATTTGTGGTTGGGAAAAGCGAAAGACCACTCTAACACCGTTGTGATTACGCTTGGTGTTGGAATCGGTGGTGCCTGATTATAGACGGGAAAATTCACAATGCAAAGGGCGGTGTCGGGGAGATTGGCCATATGACTGTCGTCAAAGACGGTGCAAAATGTACGTGCGGAAGCAATGGCTGCCTTGAAGCTGAGGCTTCGTTCGGGGCATTGGCAAAAAAAATAAGCTCCATTACCGAAAGCAAAAAACTTAAAGAGCTATACAAGTCAGTTAAACAGTCAGAAAGCTCCGAGATAGAGTATTTAAGGGAGGCGTTGAAAAGGGATAGAAAGGCGTTTAACCATGTTTTTGAAGAATATGCTGTGCTTGTTGGTATAGCCCTGAAGAACATTATAAATATGTTGGCTCCAGATTATCTGCTTATTGGTGGCGAAGCCCTCGAATTTCAGGAAAAATTTCTCAACAAAGCTATCCAATATGCCCAAAAAAATGCATTTGGGAAATTGGGGGAAAAGGTTATGTTTAATGTTGACGACCTGGGAGAAGTAGCATGGAACCTTGGGGTAATTTTTGTACTTATGGATAATCTTTTTCTCACTACTTCTCACAATGAAAGTCGGTGAACTCAGTGAAAAGAAAAGGAGATTTAAAATACCTTATCTTCTTTTTAACTCCAAGCTTGATATTCCTATTTCTTTTCCAGATTCTTCCTATAACCTATTCATTAATGCTGAGCTTTATGCGATGGAACATAAGAACTCCTGCCGTGTGGATAGGGCTGGGTAACTATACAAATCTGTTTCATGACAAAGAGTTTTGGTTATCTGTGTGGCATACATTCCAGTATATTTTGATGTATGTTCCATTAGTTATCATCGGCGGAATGATTTTAGCTTTGTTGGTTAATAAAAAGATTAAGTTTCAAAATTTCTTTAAAGTATCTTTCTTCATTCCGGTTATTTCTTCCTGGGTCGCAGTATCACTCATTTGGAAAGGCTTACTAAATCCGAAGTACGGTTTTATAAATCAAATTCTCTCATGGTTTGGTATTAAGGGCCCTGCATGGCTCTTTGATCCTGGATGGGCTATGACCGCCATTGTTTTTGCCAGTGTGTGGAAAGATGTTGGATTTATCATGGTAATCCTTCTTGGGGGTCTTAGCAACATACCAAAGCATTTATACGAAGCCTCAGTAATAGATGGAGCTACACCCTGGAAACAGTTCTGGAGAATCACTTTACCATTGCTTACCCCAACATTATTTTTTGCTTTGATGATCACGCTTATCAATTCGTTCCAGATTTTTGATCAGGTATGGATAATGACAAATGGAGGACCTGCGGGGGCTACTTCCGTTATTGTTGAGCGAATCTATAGAAATGCTTTCAGTTACTCAAAAATGGGATATGCTGCGGCGATGTCCTGGTTTCTTTTTGCGTTAATCTTTGGCATATCTTTTCTACAAAACAGATATCAAAAGAAATGGGTGTTTTATTCATGAAAGCAAAAAAGATTGTTCTGTATGTTTTGCTATTTGCTTTTGCGATAACCACATTACTCCCTTTAGTATGGACAATATCTACATCACTAAAGACCAGATATGCTACGCTTAAATATCCTCCCGAATTTCTACCAGATGAGGTATCTTTTTCAAACTACACAACGATTTTTAACAAATATCCCTTTGGGAGATTTCTGTTTAACAGTTTTCTCGTTACCCTTTCAACTGTATTTCTTCAGGTTGTTGTTGCGGCCATGGCAGCCTATGCTTTTGCGAGATTTGACTTTAAATATAAAGAATTACTGTTTATGTTCTATATAGCCACGTTGATGTTTCCTTTTCAGGTTAAAGCTATTCCCTTATACCTTATAGTTAGAAGTTTTGGTTGGATCAATACATATCAAGGTTTAATTCTTCCCAAGGTTTTTAGTGCTTTTGGAGTTTTTCTGCTTCGACAATCTATTTTATCCACTCCAAAAGATTATGATGAATCAGCAGCGATGGATGGCGCAAATCGCATCACGATTTTTTTGAAAATTATTCTTCCACTTAATAAAGGGGCATTAGCGACATTGACTATTTTTGCATTTATGGATTCCTGGAATGATTATCTCTGGCCACTGATTGTGACTACTACTCAAGAAATGATGACAATCCCACTTGGGTTAGCGAGCTTGCAAGGAAGATGGACAACACAATGGAATTTAGTCAGTGCCGGTACTGTTGTAAGCATTATTCCTATTTTGATTGTTTATATCGTTGCTCAGAAGTGGTTTATTGAGGGCATTTCAGCAACAGGATTAAAGGGTTAATCAAACAGGAGGTGTGAGGTATGAGAAAAGTTCTTCTTTTGGCGCTTGTAATGTCATTATTGGTTGTAGCTCTTGGGGCAATAAAGATTAGTTACATGACATTCTCAGCTGTCCCAAATCATGAAGAAACTTTGAGAGAAATCGCCAAGGCTTTCGAGGCTCAGAATCAAGGGATACGGGTGAATCTGATATTTGTACCATGGAGCGACTATTTTTTGAAGTTGTCCACGATGTTTGCAGGAGGAACCCCCCCTGATCGCGTTCGAGATCAACTATGAGAATTTTGTAGAATATGCAGCAGATGGACTTTTATTGCCCCTGGACGGACTAAACGAAAGCAACCAGTTCAAAGCAGTCGAAGTGTTTTCCGAAAAGGCTTATAACGCTTTTTCTTATCGAGGTAGACAGTACGGATTCCCTGAAAGTTTTTCCACAGTGGTTCTTTTCTACAACAAGGAACTCTTCGACAAAAAGGGTGTTGAGTATCCTTCACCTGATTGGAGTTGGATTGATGAATTCAATGCTGCTGTGAAATTAACGGACAAAGAAAAGGGAATATGGGGAGTCTATCAGCCAATACAATTCTGGGAATATTACAAAGTTATCGCTCAGAATGGAGGAGCAATATTCAACAGCGAAAATGAGGTCACAGTAAATAACATCGCTGGAGTAAACGCACTGAAATGGCTTATAGACAAACCAAAATACGGAATCATGCCGTCGGAAGAAGAAGCTGCCGGCCTGAGCTCAGAGGATCTTTTTGTCATGGGAAAGCTCGCAATGGTCCATACGGGAATATGGATGTTCAACAAATTTAGAGAAGAGACACGATTTGAATGGGATATAGAAGTTGAACCCGGAATGTCCACAAAGGCGACTCATTATTTCGCGAATGCAGTTGTTGCTTCTGCGAGTACTCCACACAAAGAAGCAGTGTGGAAATGGTTGAAATTCCTTACCACTGATGAATACAGCGTAAAAACAAGAATTGAAAAAGGCTGGGAATTGCCGGCAGTCAAGGATCCTGATCTCATAAGTGAGTTCCTTAAGAGTGATGTCGCACCGAGAAACAAAAAAGCCATTTTTGATTCTCTTGAATGGGCTATCGTACCACCTGTCGTTAAAGGTTGGAGTGCCCTCGCAGATGTTGTGAATAAAGAAATCGATGCAGCAAAATTCGGGATGAAGAGTCCTGAAGAAGCTTTAAATGACTTAGTAGTGTTGTTAAAGAACAAGATATCCGAATAAAGGGAGTTGAAGTTTTCATGCGGAAGATCCAGCACTTACCATTTGGAATAGATGATCCATATATAAATGCAGCATACACTGCCCAAAGGATTCCCAACGACCCTACTGATGGAGAAGATGTAATTATAAACTTCAAGACCATGCCTATGGAAGCTGGTCAGCGAGCTTGGCTTGAAGTTGTACGAAATGGCATGACTCATAGAATCAGGGCACAATATCAGTACAATGAGGGTAAATGGGCTTTGTGGAAAGCACGATTAATGCCATCATGTGCAGCATTCGAGAAAATTAAGTACAGAATCGCTTTTGGTCAGGGAAACGATTCAATGATCTTCTCCGAATGGTATTCGTTCACTGTAAAAAAATGGGTAGAAGATACATGCCTTGGATTTGATGGAAGGAACCTGTTTATCAGCCGCGAGAATGATCAAACCGAGATACCCAGGCTCATAATGTCAAGGTTTCTAACCGATGGTGAAAACATCTATGACATTGAACTTATTTTTGAAAGAAAAGAGGGCGAGAACTTGTATGGGCTTGGGGAACATTATGACTCATTGGGTCTTAGTGCTGGATCTCCGTATTATATTCATGTATTTGACCAATATAAAGTGCAGCAAAAAAGAGGATACGCGCCTATTCCATTTGTTTTCTCAAACATGGGATTTGGTTTGTTCTTAAATACCGGTTTCAGAACGAAGGTTCTCTTGAATAAAGGTGCAATAAACGTCGTTACAGAAACTCTTGGGACACCAATAAGTCCTGACAATTTCAGCGCTAAGTTATGGATTGATACAAAGCCTCTTGAGATTATTTCCGACATCTATAAAATAACATCCCCTCAGCTGCCACCAATTTGGGCGTTTGGTCCATGGGCTTCTGCAAACGAGTGGAACTCTCAAAATAAGGTAGAACAAACTCTCGAGAAGTTGAAAAAGTTCAACCTGCCAACAAGCGTGATTGTCATTGAAGCGTGGTCAGATGAACAGACATTTTATATTTTTAATGGAGCGAAATATAATCCGAAAAAAGGTAGCGATTCCTTTAGTTTTGAAGATTTTGTTTTTAAATTCCCATGGCCAGATCCAAAGGGAATGATTGATAAATTACATATGCAAGGAATTAAGTTAGTACTCTGGCAAATACCGGTTCTTAAAGATATTCCTAATCCTATTGCGCAATACAGGAATGATATCAAGTTTGCTGTCGATAATGGGTATGTCGTTTCAAAGAATGATCAACCATATAGAATTCCTGAGGGAAGATGGTTTGAAAATAGCTTTGTTGTTGATTTCTTCAATAAGGAAGCCAGAGACTGGTGGAAAAAGAAGAGAGAATACTTAGTTAATGAGCTTGGAATAGACGGATTTAAAACTGACGGCGGTGAACATCTTTGGGGGAGAAATACCTACGTATATCCAAATAAGTCCGCTGCAGAAGCCAGGAATATATATCCAGAGAAATACTTCGAATCCGCAAAGGAGATAGTGGGAGAGGATGGAGTTCTTTTCAGTCGTTCCGGGTATATAGATTCCCCGAAATTCACTCTATTCTGGGTAGGGGATGAAGATTCAGATTTTGAAGCGATGAAATCTAATCTAATTGCGGGACTTAATGTGTCTCTGTCAGGAAATCCTTTTTGGGGATGGGATATAGCAGGATTTAGTGGAGAACTCCCAGAACCGGAACTTTATAGAAGAGCGGTACAGTTGGCTACGTTTACGCCAATTTTTCAATTTCACTCAGAGGCACCTGGAGATCCTATACCAAGTGCTGAAAGATCTCCTTGGAATGTTTCCGAATATTGGGGAGCTCTAGAAATACTCAATGAGTATAGAGAACTTGTTTCTCTCAGGATGTGCCTTGTTCCATACATCTATATGGAAGCTAAGAATTCAGTGCTTAAAGGAGTTCCTTTGACGACACCGATTCAATTTAAATTCCTGGATTTAGAAATTTCTGAAGAGTCTCTTGCTTTCATGTTTGGGCAGGCATTTCTTGTAATCCCTGTGCTCGAAGCAGGGGTTAAAAACATGAAGGTTTTTTTACCAAAAGGCAGATGGGTAGATTTCTGGACAGGCAGGTGGTACGAAGGGAATACCACAATCGATATTGATGTTTCTGCTAATCGCATACCTGCCTTTGTAAAAGAAAATGCAATAATACCTTTGAGCCTTCCTGAATCTAAAAATATACTGGAACCGCATTGGGATTTCAACGTTAACGCTGTTTTGTGCATAACTGATGACATTCTCAAAGTAAGGAACAAGATTCTGAAGTTTTTGCATGAATTTTATGAAGTAAAGTGGTTTGGAATACCTGAAAGAGAGGATTCAAAAAACAAGAAGATCTTAAGTATAAAATGGCTGGATATTGAAGAAGTGCAGGGTTGAGATAATGAATAAGCTTAGCAGATCAATCAAGATTATTGAGAAGCATCAGTCTCCACAAGGAGCTTACATCGCATCACCCAATTTTTCCCAATATGGATATTGCTGGTTCCGTGATGGGTCTTTCGTTGCTGCCACAATGGCTAGAGCGGGGAAAGTAGAGTCGGCGGAAAAATTTTTTCGATGGGGATTTCAGGTAATCGCAGACCAAAAGCCGAGAATTGAAAAGCTCCTCACTACCCCAGGCGAACTAATTACCCACAAGGACTTACTACCAA
The DNA here is from genome assembly GCF_001639905.1 of Kosmotoga sp. DU53. Taxonomy (NCBI): domain Bacteria; kingdom Thermotogati; phylum Thermotogota; class Thermotogae; order Kosmotogales; family Kosmotogaceae; genus Kosmotoga; species Kosmotoga sp. DU53. The sequence goes on from NZ_JGCK01000073.1 coordinate 18,705, forward strand.
CTCGCTACAACCTCAACGGAACCTTGACCCAGGACGATTGGCCCAATGGACAAAGCGATGGATATGGCACATTTCTCTGGGCGCTTGGAAAATACGCGCCAAGTGAATTCATTAAAGAAAATCTAGAATTGATAGAGTTAGTCGTACGGTATCTCGAAAAGGTTTGGAAGATTCCCTGCTATGATGTCTGGGAAGAAAATCCCGATGGAATTCATACCTCCACTCTCCTTTCGATAGCAGCTGGCTTAAAGGCAGCTGAAAGGATTCTTCATAAGGAAACAGGATGGGTAGAAATCGTGAACTTCATTGAAAGAAAGCTCGTAAAGGATGGAAGGCTAAGAAAATCAACGCTCAGTGATGATGTTGACGCAAGCCTTATATGGGGTGCTGTTCCCTTCGAACTGTTTTCAATTGATGATCAGCTTGTAGTCAATACAGTAAAAGCAATTGATGAAAAGCTTTATATAAATGGTGGAGTTAAACGCTATTCTGCCGATACATATTTTGGTGGAGGCAGCTGGATTCTACTCGCGTCAAATCTTGGGCAATATTATGCTAAGACGGGTGAAAGGGAAAAAGCGGAATTTATAAAAGAGTGGGTGGAATTTCACTTCGATGCTGAAGGATTACCAGAGCAAGTGCCAGAGTTTCTCATAGACGAAAGGAAATACTCTGAATGGGTGAATCAGTGGGGAGAAATCGCTAAACCATTGTTGTGGTCGCATGCTAACTATATGGAATTGTTGCTTGACCTGAAGGGCAAAGCATGAAGAGCAGACAAGTTTTCAGCTTGATGTTTGTCGTATTACTCTCCTATTTCATACTATTTATTGAAGGGAACACATCCCTTGGGTGAAAATAGGGACATGGGTGAAAATAGGGACAGACTCTTTTTTTAACGCTCTTTTGAAAGAACGAGTAAATGACGTAGATTTGAGTAGTGGTCATATTTGAGATTTCAGGAAGTGAAAAAATATTGAGAGAGGGGTAAAAAGGGACATAATGGAGCAATAATGGGGACAACGGGGCATTAGTTGGTGTTTAATACGGAGATTAACAGAATGTAGGGGTTGGACTATGCCAAGAAAAGATAGGTGCATTCATTAATTCGAGAGCCGGTTACCGAGATTCGTAAAACCGCTTCGCGGGCGAGGCTCACGGGATTGTCAGCTGATGGAGAAATGAAATAAAACACGATACGAACCATTGCATGGTTGTTGCGAACTCTTTCAGAGTTGTCTCGAACTCCTTCTGAGTTGGAGCGAATTGCTTCGCAGTTGGCACGCGCTTTCGGTGGATAAAACTCGGAAATCGAGATCCGATGTAGGAGTAAGATAAAGGAGGCATAATGGGGACAAATGTTAGTTTATGCTGCGTTGATATGCATGCAGTTTTGTCAAAGGAAAAACGGATGCTAAAAATCATAGGTAAAACCTAGGTAATCGCACTTTAGTTGCACATCTATTGCACAGACGAATAATAGAAACAAACATGTTTCAATACATCATCCCGATCAAATACAGTGGAATAACCTGTGAATAACCACTTTCTACGCCGTCTTTCAATACAAAAGCATTCTCCTCATTTTTTATTTGCTGAAGCGTTTTTCCGGGACCACCTATTTCGAATACAATCCGTTTTCCATTAAACCTTATGGAAAAATCGCCAATGTCCGGCACAGCAATTGAATAGGAAGAAAACTGGCTGACAAAAAATGCTTCCCGTATTGTGCCAACGTTTGTTTCAAGACTCCAGATTGGCCTGCAATAAATATTTGGATTACTCAAGAACACTTTTGCTCCGCTTCTCAGGAATTTGTGCCCTATTTTCTCCGGTGGAACACGGGTGATGAGCCGAACACGCTCCATCAAATCGAGGTAGTTGTACAGAGTAGGTTTTGTTATACCTACTAAACTCCGTTGAAACCGCTTCTAACAAACGATCCTGAATCTCAAAATACACATCCAAGGAAATCATTCGATCAACTCCTAAAGTATAATACGTTTTACTACATTCCCGTTTATGGTATGCCAGACTTTACTATAATTTTGGTTATAGTATGTCATACTTTACTACTGTTATTATGATGTCTATAAAAAACAGTGAGAAACACCCTTTTTAAGTGCGAGATTTGTAGACCGTTTTGCGTATGAACCTTACGACGTTGTCAGCTGATGGAGCGATGCATGCGTGGCTGAATAAGCCCAAAAAGGTGGCGCGACCTGCTACGTTAGTGGGGAGCCAACAAAGCCGGCAAAAAATGTGGATCTTACCGATTTTATACTACACCCTTTGATTTCCGAACATCTGATTATTGGCTTTTTAGAGAGCGTATAAACCGCCTTCGTTTTCCAATTTTATGATATAATATGCTTGGTGATAAAAATGAAGAAAAATCTATCAAAAAGATGTTTTTGGGACGTTGATATCGAGAGTCTTGATATTAGAAAAAACAAAAGTTTTATTATATCAAGAATTCTGGAACATGGAACGATGGAGGATATTATTGCCCTGAAATCCATGTTTCCTATCGAAGAAATATCCGAAGTTGTTAAAAACTCGAGAAATATCTCGAGAAGTACAGCTATTTTCTGGGCAAATATTTTAGATATACCTCTCAAGGAGGTACGAGTTTGCTCAAAACTTCCACACTATCGCCGGATACCCTGAACCTTCTGAAAAGCCTCTCAAACGAGTTAGATAGTTTCTATTTAGCGGGTGATACAGCTCTTGCTATGTACTATCAGCATAGAACCAGTGTCGACCTTGATTTTTTCTCAGAAGACTACTTTGATAATTTTCAGCTTTCACACCAATTAAAAACAAAAGGATTCCTATTAGAAAATATCAGACTTTTTCGGGGTACTCTCGAATGCCAGATAAACAATGTCAAGGTGAGTTTTTTTGAGTATCCATATAAGATCATTACCAACTTCAGTTACTTTAACTCTTTGAAGATTGCCTCTGTGCTTGATATAGCTGCAATGAAACTTTCTGCTATAGCAGGAAGAGCAGAAAAAAAAGACTACTACGATATTGTTGAAATATTGAAAAGGAACGACTTTATTGTGATTATCGATGCTTTCCAGAAAAAATACGGAAAAGAGGTAGATCTCTACCACGTAATCAAGGCACTTTGCTATTTTGAAGATGTTGAAAATTCACCTGAACCGCTTAACGCAAAACTGACGTGGAACCAGGTAAAAGCTTATTTAATTAAAAACTGTAAAACCTTTTTCAAACTTCTCGAAGATTATTTCAAAGGCGAGTAAAGAGTCGTTGTTGCTGGGAGTTGCTTATTGCCAACATGAAAGGTACAGATTCGTGAGTCCAGAAAGGGTAGTGGGTAAGCTTGGCTTCACCAAAGGTAAGCCCAACTACGCTGGAGGTAGGTCTGACTATGTCAGGGGTGAGCACTACTTCGGGTAGTGAAGCGACTAGAACCGCTGCGCGGTTGTTACGAACTCCTGGTAAGAATCGAGAGTCCGAGAACCGAGAGGGCCGCTGTGCGGCTGGTGAGCACACTGCGCGTGGGTAAGCCCTGCTACGCTTTAGGTACGAATCCCTTCGGGATTGTAACGAACTCCTTCGGAGTTGTTCGGAACCACTACGTGGTTGCCTCGAACTGCTTTGCAGTTGAAAAAACTGTCATTCTGGAAATCTCTTATCCAGAATCTTTTTTGAAGAATGAGATCCTGAATCAAGTTCAGGATGACAGTCAAGCTCAGGATCAGGGACCCCGAGAATGCGAGAGCCGGTAGTTATGTTGTACGGTACGAAATAAAAGGAATTGACAGCTTTTTTCGAAAGTCCTGATGATCTTTTTTTACTTCAACAGTATTTTTATACTACATCGTTAACCTGTTGAACAACGTCCTCATATTTTGGAGAAAACCGACCAAACAGCAGTTCTCTCCAGTCCCAAGCAGCATATGAATACTTTTATGGATCCTTGTCGCCCGGGCTTTTGCAACTCCCGGATGATTTGAATTCTATCTTTGTAACGACTTGCAACAAGCATTTTAGATCATCTTTTTCAGAATTACCATTGATTGTACAATTAGTTGGCGTTCCATCAATCATCCGGAATGAGTTTCGCGAGTTCCTCTTTTATGACTACTGATACTGCTGCTCCCTCTTCAAAACCTCCGGAAGTTCCTGCCTCCGTTTTAACCATTATCTCGCCAAACTCCGTTTCTACATAAGATTCTACATAATTACCCAGATACACATTTGTAAGCACTCTTCCTTCGATATGTCCTTTTTTTGGAGCTGTTAGATAAAGGCCTTCGGGGCGGCATCCCAAAACGTATTTTACGTTCTCAGATATCTTTATTCCCTTTTTCAAGATCAGTTCTTTTCCTTTTATTGTTACCTTTATACTCCCCGGTTCAACAGCATTGATTTCCACAGGGAAAAACGCTATTTTTCCCATGAAACTGGCAACAAATTTGGAATTTGGTTTTTCATACACTTCATTAGGGGAACCAATCTGCATTATCTTGCCGTTATTCATAACAATAATCCGGTCAGAAAGAGTCATGGCTTCTGTTCTATCGTGAGTAACATATAAGGTGGTTATTCCAACCTTCTTCTGGATTCTTCTAATTTCGACTCTCATTTGTTCCCTAAGCAACACATCAAGATTGGAGAGAGGCTCATCGAAGAGAAGCACTGAGGCTCTACTACAAGCGCCCTTGCCAGAGCCACCCTTTGTTGTTGACCGCCGGAAAGGCTTGAGGGTGGTCTGTGTTCAAAGCCTTTTAATCCTACCAATTCAAGAATAGAGCTAACCTGTTCCTTTATCTTATTTTTATCCACTTTTCTCATTTTCAGACCGTAAGCGACATTGTTTCCAACGCTCATGTGAGGGAAAAGCCCGTAACTTTGAAAAACCATGGCTATGTCACGTTTCCATGGTGGAATAAAAGTGACGTCTTTTTCACCAATTAGTATTTTCCCCTTAGTGGGGGTCTCAAATCCGGCAATCATTCTTAAAGTAGTGGTTTTTCCACAGCCCGAAGGCCCTAAAAGGGTAACAAACTCGCCAGGGTTAACATTAAAGGATACATCGTCCACAGCCCTTATATCGTTCCCTTCAAAACCTTTAAAAACCTTTGAAATATTCTTTAACGTAACCGAAACCGACTTCATTCATATCACCCCGAAATTATGGTTTTTTCCATGTAAGAACTCTTTTTGACCAGCAATCTCATCAATCCAAACACCGCAAGGATAATTATGATAAGAGTCGTTGCAAGCACACTTGCAAGACCAAATCGCAAATTCTCTGAGAAGTTGTATATGAGAATGGTGATGTGATACCATTTTGCAGAAATAAGGAAAATCACAGCGCTCACGGCGGTCATGGATCTGACAAAAGTATATGAAAGGCTTGAGATAAATGCAGGTCTTATCAAAGGTAGCACAATTGTCCTGAAAACCGTTGGCGAATCCGCGCCCAGACTTTGAGCAGCTTCTTCGATAGCCGGATCGATCTGTTTCAAGGTTGCCACTCCGCTTTCCACCCCCACTGGCAGCTCCCTTATAACGTAATTTATTACTATTATCGCTCCGGTTCCGACCAGCAGCAGTGGTGGCCTGTTAAAAGCAATGATATAACTGATACCCACCAGTGTTCCCGGAATAGCAAAGGGCATCAAAACAAACATTTGTAAAAGCTTTTTCCCAGGGAATTTTTTCCTGACAATTATCATTGCTACTATCATGGCTAGAATTCCAGCAATAGGTGTGGCAATTGCTGCCAGCGTGGTGGTATCTATAAGGGCATCTCTGGCCCTGGACAAGGCTTCTGTGATATTCTCCAGGGTGAAGGAATAATCTATTCCCCAGTTTTTGACAAAGCATCCCGCCACTATTGTGGAGTACAGACCAATTAGAAAAGCTGAGATAAGACCCATCATGGTTGTCAGGAAGATCTTCACCGGCCTGTTGACTATTTCAATAATCCTGGCACTCGGCTTACCGGTGACTGTTACATAGGTCTTTCTGTTTACCCAGTACCTCTGAATCAAAAAGGCTGTAAGAGTTGGTATGAGCAGAAGAATGGAAAGGGCGGCACCATTTTGTAATCTGTGCATACCCGTAACTTCAAGATATGCCTCAACGGATAACACTTTGTACTTTCCAGAAAGGATTAAAGGATTTGCAAAATCCGCCATGGAGTTTGAAAAAACCAGCAACCAGGAACTGGCAATTCCCGGGATAGAAAGGGGTAAAGTTACAGTGGTAAATACCTTCCACCGATTCGCCCTCATGTTCATCGCTGCCTCTTCAAGCGTGGAGTCAATGGCTTCCAAAACTCCACTTAAAACAAGAAAAGCTATCGGAAACATACCCATTGTTTGAACAATCACTAGACCATCGAGTCCGTATATGTCAAAGGATGTCAACCCCAGCAGTCTCCGCGTGATTAGGCCGTTGTTTCCGAAAAGCAAAATGATAGACAACGTAAGCGAGAAAGGTGGGGAGATCACTGGAAGAGTGGCCATGGTTGCGAAGAATTTCTTTCCCTTTAACTTCATTCTCGTGAGGGAGAAGGCAAAGAGAAAGCCTACCAACGTTGATGTTGTGGCGGTAAGCATCCCCAACTTTATGCTTCCCCAGAGTGCCCGGGAATAATTCCTTGTGGTTAGAACTTTTTTCCAGACGTCTAGACTGAATTCTCCGTTTTGGAAAATCGTCAGCTTAAAGGCTTCATAGAGCGGATAAGCTATGAAGGTTCCTACAATAATGAATACAATGAGTATGGTAAAACCCAGCGTGGGGTCTCTCATGAAGCTTGTGATGAAAGATACCGCAAAGACGACTCCTATCAAGAGCAAGGCAAAACCCCAAATAGTTCGTATTGTGCCAAGGATTTTCGAAGCGTTGTGTAACAGAACCAACGAACCTGTCACCATGCCATATTCCGGCTCGAGAACCGGAACAAAAGTAACAAAATACTGATTGTTACCGAGTTTAAGTATGTTTTCATGGAAATAAATTTCCTCGTAAACGGTACTTTCTATGCCATAATCAAAAAAATCCATCGTTTTCAATTTTGCGAACAAATCAGCGCTTTCAGGATTCTGGTAAAAATATTCGGGTATTTCACCATATTCTTCAAGCCCTTTAATATAAATCGCTTGTATATCGGGATAATTAGCGTCTATTTCTTCCAGCCAACTCTGTATATCGTCTTCTGGAATCGAAGAGGAAATGAGGTTGGATATTTCTAGAATTCTTTCCTTTGCTGCATCAACAAACTCTCTTTCTATGCTATTGAATACCCAAAAAATCAAAACCGCAAAAAGCCCAACTGTGACTATCAGTTTTAGAATTTTGGCCTTCATAACTGATTACACCTCCGGAGATTGGCCGGTAAGTAAGCTAATAATACAAATCCCTGCACCGCTTTGCGGTGCAGGGGAGGTTTATAACCTAAAGGAAATCATCTACCTATTTCGGTGTTCCACCTATCAGTTAGCCTTTCTCTGTTTGCAGCGTCCCATACAAAGTCCTGATCAACGGTTCTAATTGCTTCAATAGGTACTTCCACTTTGTCTTTGGGAGCTTCAGGTGAAAGAGGTATTACATACCACTTTGCAATAATTTCCTGAGCTTCTTTTCCCAAAATCCAGTTGTAAAGCTTCTTTGCTTCCACGGGTTCCTTACCACCCTTAATGAGAGACATGGAAGCAATTTCAAATCCTGTTCCTTCCTCAGGAATGGTAATTGTTATAGGTGCGCCGTTCTTCTGAAGTCTTATTAAGTCGTGGAGATAACCAATAGCGATTGGAGTTTCACCAATTGCACAGTCTTTACCACCAGCAGACCCCGATTTAGTGTACATATTGACGTTCTTGTCCAAATGTTTGAGGTACATAAAAGTCAAATCTTCATTATCACCGAAAAGATGGTATATAGTGGTGATTACGTTGTACGCAGTACCTGAAGTATTAGGATTGGCCACCCTTATCATATTTCTGTACTGAGAGTCAATGATATCAAACCAACCCTTTGGTGGCTCTATTCCAAGTTCTTTAGCTCTGTTATTGTTGGTCGCAAAGGCTAGAGGGCCGATATAAAGACCAACCCAATAAAATTCAGGATCACGGTAACCGTCAGGAATTTTGAGCGCAAACGGCGATTTATAAGGAGTTGTAAGGCCTTTCAATTTTGCTTCAATATGTCCCAGACCCACTCCACCGACCCAAATGGACGCCTGCGGATTTTCCCTTTCTGCTTCAAGCCTAGCAACCCTTTCACCTGTTGAAAGTCTTACCCATTCGACCTTTATACCGGTCCGTGCTTCAAAAAGATCGAAGAGTTCCTTTGCTAAAGGTTCCTCAAGAGTTGTGTAGGCTTTGACAACATTTCCCGACAGAGCAAGAACTGAGATCACGAGTACGAGAATTAGAGCAATCTTTCTCACAAAAATCCCCCCTTATTATTGAAGTGGAAACTCATTTGGAAAGCATGTAAATAATCTATATTATATACTTAAATATGGGCAAATTTAAAGGAAATCGAAGAGTTTGTCTTCAACATCGGTAGTCTTTGCGTCAAGTCTTATATTAACTGTTCCAGGTGAAAGCTCTTCTGCTATCAGAGTAGGCTTTTATCCTGGAAAAGAAACACCCTGGAGATATGATTCGATAATAGCGTTCTTCAACGATTTCTCTACTCTTGAATATTTTTCGGTATTCAAGTTTCTTTTTCTACATAGTCGCTTTTGTTGTTCTTCCATACCGTTAGCTTGTTTATAAAACTTCGGAATTACGTGGATTCACGCTCCTCAAATTTCCGGAATTTTGTGGAGTACAACCCCTTATGTAGTTTCACAATGCAGATGTTTTAATCCAGAACCAAGTTGGCTGGAAATAGAAAGGAGTCACTGTTGTTCAAACTGTTTTTTTGCACGATACGCCATGGCAGTATCTATGTTTTCGACTTTATTTATCTCGATATTTTCAGGGAGATGTTTTTTGAACTGCTCAAGATACTGCGGCACATTGAACATTCCTCCATGCACAAATAAGCGATTTGAACCAACTGTTTTTAATACCAGGGTACATCTTTTTCCAAGAATGCTAACGCCCTCTTCTATTATGCTGCTGACAAGTGGGGAAGGAGTATTGAAAATTTCACGCGTGAAAGCAGAGATGTGTTCTTTGAAATCCGATCTGCTTTGAAGGTTTGTTAGATCCTCGAACCTCTGCACTTCATAAAAGTTCAGAATCCTGCTGAAGATAGGGTCATAATCCCTCAGGTTGTCATTGTATTTGAAGAACTCTTGCAAAATTCTCAAGGAAATCCAGAAAGCACTTCCTTCATCATCAAAAAGGTGGCCCCAGCCTCCGGAACGTTTTGTGTTCCCCTTTGCGTCTATTCCCAGAACCACAGAACCAGTACCAGCGATTACTACAACTGTGGGTTCCCCGTTATAACAGGTTAGAAGTGTCGCTTTTATATCAGTTAGAATTTCCAGGTTTTCGCAGCGGTACACTTCTTCCACAACAGATTTGAGAATGAAACGCCTTTCTTGCGTTTCTGCACCGGAGAACGAGAGTATCATCCCGTTCACTGGTCCGGTAAGTTTAAAAAGTTGTGAAAAGACATTCTTTATTTGTTCTTTTGGTTTGCTGGTTAGGTTCACGCCTTCTTTTATTAGAAATTTCTTTTCGGTATGGTTTTCAAGAAGAGTTGCTCGCAAATGCGTTCCACCACCGTCAACACCAAGAAATTTCACGTTCGGCGTACCACCTTGAATTTGTATTTGTCTCCTCTGTATATTGACAGAACATACTCGATACATTTACCGTCTGAGGTGTAGGTGTATCTTCTTCGTAATATAGCGCATTCTCCATCATCCTGGTTTAGATATCTTGCGTTTTCTCCATCGATTTTGATAAGTTCCATGATTTCTTCAGCATGCGAAAGGGAGATACCAAATTCATCTTTCAGAATTCCATACAGGGATTCTTTTTCCATGTTGTGTTCCAGAATGTTTAGCACCCTGATATCCGCATTTGGATTGAGGTAAGCCCATTCAATAGCATATGGTTCGTTATCTAGAAATCTGATTCTTTTTAACAGAACCACCATTCCTTCGCCCGGCATATCGAATACTTCTTTTGCTTCAAGAGGGATTCGAGTTAGTTTATTCGTGATTACTTTGGAGTGAGCTTTCATCCCCATTAGCTTTGCTTCTTCTGAAAAACCGGTAAGATTGCTAAGCTGTTCTTCCTTTTTGTCGAGAGTTATAAACGTTCCTTTGCCTTTGATCCTCTCGATAATTCCTTCCCTCTTGAGTTCCTCAAGCGCGCGTCTAACGGTTGTTCGACTTACATTGAACATTTCACAGATTTCTTTCTCTGTGGGGAGTTGATCCCCTCTTTTGTAGATACCGTTTTCGATGTTCTCTCTCAATTTAAGGTAAATTTGATAATGAAGAGGTACAGGTGCTTCCCTCATTTTTTATCACTCCTCAACAATTCCAGAGCTTCACTTAGAGTTTCTCTTTTTGAAAGTGCGTTCATACATTCTTCTTTGCTTTTGTTAGAAAGGATCATAAGAGCGGCCAATTTGGGACTGTTATCAGCCAATTTAAGATATTTCAGGCTCTCGTCCCGATCTATTCCCGTGATTTCCGAGATCATTCTTGCAGCTCTTGCCTTGAGCTTTTCGTTGAGTATTTTTACGTCAATCATATAGTTTTTATAGGTTTTTCCGAGTTTGATCATGGTTACTGTACTGATCATATTGAGGACCATCTTTTGTGCTGTTCCAGCTTTCATTCTGGTGCTTCCAGCGATTATTTCTGGACCGGTTCGAATGGTTACAGAGATGTCTGCTATATTCTCTAGTGCGGGATTGGCAACATTAGAAATCAACACGGTGTGACAGCCAATTCTTTTCGCTTCAAGAAGCATTCCCTTCACATAGGGGGTTCTACCACTTGCAGTTAAGCCAATCACCAGATCTTTTGAATATACGTCGTGCTTTTTGAGATCAATTTCACCTTGTTTTTCACTATCTTCAATAGCTTCGAGAGATCTGAGAAAGGCTTCTTCCCCACCAGCCATAATGGGTAAAAACAATCCTTCTGGAACACCAAAAGTGGGAACGGTTTCAACAGCATCTATTATAGCGATTCGGCCACTGGTTCCCGCGCCTCCATAGATTATTCGACCACCATTTTTAATAGCTTTAACGCACATTTCAATAACTACGGCAATCTTTTCGAGATTCTCAGCAATCGTCAGGGGAACAGTTGCATCTTCCTGATTTATGATCCTTAAAATCTCAACAATTGACATATTGTCGAAGTTTGAGGTTTTTGGGTTTGGTAATTCTGTTTCAACTTTTTCAAGCATTCGGTGCTCCTCCTCCACGAAAGCTTTTATATTTTACATGTATAAGGTTATTTACCGATTCACAACAGGTAATTTCCCTTTTGCTTTGATCTTACCGGTCAGAACTTTGAAAAGACTTTTTTGGAGCTCAGGAGTATAACCATATGAAGCTATCGCGTTTTCAACTCCTTCTATAAAGCAATCGTATGGATTTCGTAAAGCAACAATGAGTGTTTTCCCCACTTTCGATATCTCTTCTGCCAGGGCTCTCTGCCCTGGAAAGAGATGAGCGTTTTCAGTGAATATAACGTTTACCTTTCCTACGGCTTTTTTGATGTACTTGTTGATTTGATCAGGTTTTATTTTTAAGTCAAAGGTATAAAATTCTGCGTTTGTGTATTTAGCTATTTCCTGTGATATCCAGGGAATTCCCTCTTTTTCATCTTCAACTTGCACTAAACGTGAAAGAACGACCGTAAAAACATTGTCAACGTGCTGAAGAGGAATAAGATTGTCCTTGTTTTTTAAGAGCGTTATCGCTTCATCGCTTATGTGTTGCATCTCATTAATGTGCTCATCGCTACCAACCAGTTTAATTTCAATTTTTGGGGCTTTGTTGATTAGTTTTTTCATCGCTTCAATTTTGCTCAACGACTCTTCAAGGCGTTTTTGGAGTTTAGGCTCTTTTTCGATCTGCTTGACCAGGTAGTTTTTAACGGCTATTTGTATGTCATCGTTATGACATACAGTAAGTATATCCATGCCAGCGGCAAAGGCTTTCAAAGTAGCTTCTTCGACGGGAAAATAATTTGTTATTCCACCCATGAGCAGATCATCGGCAATCAAAACTCCTTTGTAATGCAGTTTTTTTCTCACAAGCTCCGTTAAGATCTCTTCGGAAAGGGTTGCGGGTATTTTCGTATGCTGCAAAGCAGGAATATATATGTGGCTCGGCATCCAGCTAAGTGCTTCAATTTTTTTAAAAGGAATAAGTTCGAATTTTTTTAGTTCATCATAAGACACATCTAAAACCGGCATATCTATATGGGCATCAACGGAAACGCGCCCTTTACCCGGAAAATGTTTCAGACATGCTATTATCCCATTTTCTTGAAGCCCTTTGGTGAATTTTCTGCCGAATTCAACAACAGTATTTACATCGCTTGAAAAACTTCGTACTCCTATGCCCGGATTGTTAGGATTGTTGTTTATATCTACTACAGGAGCAAGATCCCAATCAATTCCTACCGCGCGCATTTCTTTTGCAAGTATGCTTGCTGCTATAAAGCATTCTCAGAATTACCCGTTGCTGCTATCGCCATGGCACCCGGTGATATGGCGAACCCCTTTGTGAGGCGTGTAACTATTCCGCCTTCCTGATCTATCGCTATCAGAGGTTTGTATCCTAAAACTCGTTTACATTCATCGATGAAGTCTTTAACCTGTGAAGGGTTTTCAATGTTGCGGGAAAAAAGGATAATCGAGCCTGGGTTCACTCTTTCGAGTATTTTCACCGTTTCAGCGTCCATACTTTTACCCGGGAGTCCAATCATAAATAGTTTGCCTACTTTTTCTTCAAGAGTCATAATATAAATTCCCTCCGTATATCAATAGATCGGAAACGGTATCTATAAACTCTTCAGCTGATTTACGCCAGACGTTGACATCAGTTTTTCCCGTAGCTATTTCTAATGCCAATTCGTCTCCCATTAATCGTGAGATATGCTTATCGATTTTCATTTCAGGGTATTTTGAGAGGTAGTGTAAAAGTGAAATCGAAACTTCAAAGAAATTATCTTCAAATTTTGGGAAAAACTCAACGCCAAAACACAATTGTTGGGCGTACTTACCAAATCTCGGGATGAACTCACGCTTTCTTAGGATAAGATTCGGGAACATATCCTTGAGAAATTCATACAGTTCGTCGTTATCAACCCAGGGGGCTCCGATATACTGAAAAGGTTTTGGTGTTCCTCGCCCTTCGCTAACGTTTGTTGCTTCAAGAAAGCAAATTCCGGCATAACATAAGGTAGCCTCGTATGTTGGAAGGGCAGGAGATGGTACATTCCATAATAAATCGGTTTGATTAAACCCTTCACCGCCCCAACCTTCAAGAGGTATTACTTTTAATTCAAGATCGAGTTTTTTCAGCCTTAAAAAGTATTGTGCAAGTTCTCCTGGAGTTAAACCATACCTCGTTGGGAGTAAATAATCACCGACGAAACTGGAAAGTTTGTCGGGGATTCTTGGACCATAGACTTTTCTCCCCAGTGGATTTATCCTGTCAAGAACAAGATAATCAATACCATTTTCGCTTGCTGCTTCCAGCGTATATGCTAGGGTATAGATAAACGTATAATATCTGAGTCCAACATCCTGTATGTCATAAACAAGTATATCGATGTCTTCCAGATCATTGGACTCAGGTTTTTTCTTCTTTCCATAAAGACTTATAACCGGGATTTTGTATTTAGGATGAAGTGTATCATTGAACGTTTCACCGTCAGGAAGCCCATATAATCCATGTTCCGGCGTGAATATCTTAACCACATTTATGTTATTTTGGATTAAAACATCCAGTCCCTGACGCATATCTTTGGTAACAAAGGAATAATTAGTGATCAGTCCAACCTTCCTTCTTCTTAAAGGCCTAAATTCGTTCTTCTCTAATACATCAATACCCTGAAGGATCATGAGCAATTCTCCTTTTAGTTTTTATCGTTCTTTATCTAGCTATACTTATTTTGCCATAATGTAATTACAATATAACCAATATAGTTTTGATTTTATTCCTGAATATCCCACGTAATATCCAAATATTAGGTGATTACTCCAGTGTATTAACTTACTTTAGTATGTTCTTCTTTTTTCGGCATAATGTTGTATTTGTTATTACAACATACAAACTTGTATAATGTTATGGGCTAGCAAATAGTGAGATTATTGAAGTTCCAGAATTGAATTTTACTTAAGGTTAGCTTTGCTGAACGTGTTTTTCCTGACAGGGTGATATTTGGAGGTGAAAATATAAATATGAAAAAATACATTATGTTACTTCTGATGCTCGCAATGTTCACGCTTTCCTTTCCTATGGCACTACCGGAGATCCCCATGACAGAACTTGAAAGAGACATTATAAATACAGCGTTGAGTATGCTTGGTGGAACCTATGGATGGGGAGAAATGGATCCGGAGAAAAGAACGTTTGATTGCTGGAATTTCGTAACATGGGTTTTCCATGAAGTGCTCGATAAAAAAGAAGGCGGCGTGAAACACATGCTTATTGGTCATCCGGATCCTTTGTGGGTGTATTTTGACGATATTAATGATTTACGTACAGCCGATGTGCTTATGAATGGTGGGGGTCACACTGTCGGTTTTCATTCGGGAATTTACTATGGCAGAGGATTTACTATAGAGGCCCGTGGGGGACAGTATGGTATTGGGATCTTCAGGTTGGAAGGATTTAATAAGCACGCACCATTTGGTGAAACCGGGTACAGGTTTTGTTATTATTCTTTGCTCGCCAGGTTGTGGTTGAATCCTCATCCGAGTTTTCCATATGTATATATGGATAGTCCGGATTCATTCGTGTATTACGAAGATGGAGCAAATCTAAAGATACATTATTTAGCTTTTCCTTTTAACGCAGGTTCCAGAATAAAAGTTTCTGTTGTGGACTATATTACCCATGAAACGTTGAAGGAAGTTTAT
Source organism: Kosmotoga sp. DU53 (assembly GCF_001639905.1). Taxonomy (NCBI): domain Bacteria; kingdom Thermotogati; phylum Thermotogota; class Thermotogae; order Kosmotogales; family Kosmotogaceae; genus Kosmotoga; species Kosmotoga sp. DU53. Next base: position 33,779 of record NZ_JGCK01000073.1, read on the forward strand.
ATTGATGATATTGCTATTTTTTCATACAAGGAACAGGTTATAGATGTTCACGTTGACTTGGAAGGCATAACAAGCAGTTACGTTTATTTCAAAGTTACTTTGCTCTCACCGTCCGGTGAGCCGGTTTTCAAGTACGATACATTTATTTTGTATCCAACAGAAATTGTCTGATATCTTTGGGAGGTGTTCGTTATGAGAAGAACTCTTGTGAAGGGGTTTTTGTTGGTACTTTTATTTATTACTAGCGTTTCAATAGCAGGCGGTATAACCGTATATGTATGGGATTTTCCAGCCTGGAGTGTAGATGGTGATAATTATGCCTGGATAAAATCGATGATGAGAGAATATTCTGCGAATCATCCCGGGGTTTCGTTTAAACTTACGGAGATACCGTGGGCAGGTGGAGACAAGAAATTGGATCTTGCAGTAGCTTCGAGAAATTGGCCTGACATAACAAGAGGTCCGTTGAAGGCTCACTACGTTGTTCAGGGTGTACTGGTATCGACCGATGAGTACATAAATAAGGACGATTATTATGAACCCGCCCTAAAAGGTGCCACTTTTAATGGAAGAATCTATGGTTTTCCTTTTTATATGACTACCAAAGTTGTGATGATAAATAGAGAGATATTTGAAGAGCGCGGTGTTCGCATCCCAACTTTTGAAGATCCCTGGACTTTCGAAGAATTCGCTCAGGCTCTGGAAAAATTGACTTATGATAAAGATGGTGATGGAAGAATAGATGTTTACGGTTTTGCTGCAAGCGCTATGCCTCCCGACAACTCACATCTTTGGCCCTTCCTTCTTGCCAACGGCGGTAAGATCATAGAAGAAGAAAAGGGAAATCTTCGCTGCGTTATCAACACTCCTGAAAACGCCGAAATACTTGGATACCTTGCAGGTATTTTCAAAAAATATGCGCCCCCCTATATGGCTGCATACGGTGATGCTGACGCATATAACTTATTCAAAAGCGGCAGAGCGGCAGTTTATATGTCAGGTACATGGGCGATTCCACCGATTAGAAGAGCTGGTATAGATATAGATGTTGTTCCTTTCCCTGTTAAGAAGAAAGGTGATTCGTTTTTGGAGCTTTGGAGATGTATCAAGTTATCAGATATTCATACAAAAAGATCCTAAAAAGCTCTCGATTCTCATAGATTTTGCTAAAACGATTACTTCAGTGGAACAACAGAAGAAACTTGTTGAGTATGGTCAATTCCCCACCCTTAAATCTGTTGGGAACATCTATGAGGGTGATGATGCTATGACAAAGGCCGCTATTATATCCCAGTACAATTTTATTTTCCCGCCACATCCCGCTAAAGATAAAGCCATCGAAAAGATATCCCAACAGATACAATTAGCATTACTCGAGAGAATTTCACCGGAGGATGCGTTGAAGAATGCTGAAAAAGCGGCAAATAGAATACTGTTAAGAGGAGGCAAATAGGTGAAAAAACGGCAGCTTTACGGATACCTTTTCATATTACCTGCCATGTCATTATTTGTTGTTTTTCTGTTTATACCGGTTGTAATGGCCCTTGTAATGGCCTTTCAAGAAGTTGGCGTATGGGGGTCAGAATGGGTTGGTTTTGAGAATTTCAAAGAGATTATCCATTGGGAAGATTTTTGGGTAGCATTGAGAAATACTGCATTATACACTTCGATAGTAGTTTTCAAAAACATATCTGTTGCCCTCGTAATCGCTAGTTTGTTGCTATCGTTGAAAAACAAATGGCAGAGTTTTTTTAGGGCGGCGTATTATCTTCCAACCGTTACTTCTGCCGTCGTTATATCCCTGATTTGGGGCTGGCTTTTGAATGCATCATTTGGGCCGATAAATATGTTTTTACAAAAGCTCGGGCTTCAACCTGTTCCCTGGCTGGTGGATCCGGATATTGCAATGTGGTCGATTATCTTAACAGATATGGTGATTGCGCCGGGTTCAGGGATCATTCTCTTTCTTGCAGCGATGAATAATATCCCGAAGACGTACTATGAAGCTGCCGATATCGATGGGGCTAACTGGTTTGTTAAATGGTGGAGGATCACAGTACCGCTTGTGAAACCAACCATGTTGTATCTGACCATCAGCTACACTATCGTTGCGATGAGTGTGTTCGATAAAATATACATTCTGACACATGGTGGCCCCGGGAACGCAACCATTACTTTTGTGTATTTGATATATAACACGGCCTTTAGAGATTTCAATTATGGTCTCGCTTCGGCACTTTCTGTTATATTCTTTGGAATTGCTGTGGTTATATCGTTCTTCCAATTCCGTATGATGTCACAATCATACGAATTTTAATGAGATTCGGGGAGTTGGTAGCTGGTGAACAAGAAAGCGTTGTGGATCTTTGTTATGGTTTTCCTCTTTCTATGGGCATTCATGACCTTGTTTCCAATGTATTGGATGTTTCAGACATCTTTGACACCAGAAGATGACATAAGTACTTTTCCGCCCCGACTGTTTCCAAGCCGTTTGACGTTGGAAAACTTCAAGCAATTGTTTATGGAATCCAACATCTGGACATGGACCAAGAACAGTCTGATCATCACTGTGAGTATAACCCTGTTATCACTTTTTGTTTGTTCATTAGCAGCGTATGCCTTCGCAAAAATTCCTTTCAAGGGAAGGAGTCCTATATTCACAATGGTGGTTGCCACCATCATGGTTCCAGCGCAGGTGACGCTCCTTCCAACATTTATACTTGTCAACAAGTTCGGAATAGTGGATACACTCTGGGCTGTAATCCTGACATCGATTGCAAGTCCTTACACGATCTTCATGATGAGGCAGTACATGATATCGATACCAATCGATTATATCGATGCAGCTAGAATAGATGGTGCCTCAGAATTCAAGATATATTCGAGCATAATTCTCCCGATGAGCAAACCAGTATTGGGGGCCAGCGCAATATTCACTTTTATCAGCACATGGAATGGATTTTTATGGCCTTTGATTGTTTTGAACTCTCCAGAGAAATATCCTCTTACCGTTGGGTTGGCAACGCTTCAAAATCAGAACCTGAACCAATATGGTTTACAGATGGCTGGAGCTGCTATATCTGCTATACCAATGATTGTGGTGTTTTTCGCTTTCCAGAGGTATTTTATGAAGGGACTGATGACCGGTGGTACGAAGGGTTAGCGTTGTCATTATCCTAATTTTTGTGACTGTATTGATAGCTTACCCTGTCGGGATTTGGGTGGTTAGAGATCAAATTGTTTCACCTGAGAAGATAGAGAATGTTATTAAAATAGCCAAAGAGGTTGGAGCAACAAGACTGTATGTACAGGTAGTTTGGCGAGCAGATGCTTATTATGAATCCGATATTCTTCCACGAGCAGAAGCGCTTGAAGGTCAACCAAAGGACTTCGATCCTCTTGCTTATGTATTGAAATTAGCCAGGTCTGAAAACTTAAAAATATCCGCATGGATAAACGCATGTTATGCATGGAATTTTGTCACGAGGCCAAAATCTCCAGAACATGTTATTAATAAACATCCTGAATGGGTAACCTACGATCAAAACGGTGTTTCAATGCTTAATTATACCGGTTCAGAGTCGTTAGATGTCCCTGGCATTTTTCTTGAGCCGGGTCTTCCGGAAGTTAGAGATTTCATCGCGAGCATTGCTGAAGAAATTGCAAGCAAATACGATGTTGACGAGATTCATCTGGATTATATAAGGTATCCATTTAGAACCTTCGGTTACCATCCAGAGGTTCAGAAAGCTTACAGAAAATGGCTTATACGTGCATTAAAAGAAAAGAGAGTAAAAAATCTTGCCAGTGCTTTTGATGACTACCGTCGAGAGCAAGTTTCTTTGCTGGTGAAAGAGATTTATGACAGGGTAACCAGCCATGGGAAACGCCTTTCTGCTGCCGTGCTTGCGTATTATGAGCAAGATGCTTATGAACAACGATTTCAGGCTTGGCTTGAATGGTTAAAAGGTGGTTATCTCGATTATGCTGTGATGATGGCATATGATCCGTATCCGGAAACAGTTAAGCATTATGTACTCTATGCCCTCGATAGACTGGGAAATCTTGAAAATGTACGAATCGGTCTTGGTGCGTACAAAGTTGTGGAAGAACCGCAAAAATTAAGGGATTTGGTGGATAGTGTTTTATATCTGAATCCAGATGAAATTGTTATTTTTTCGATCGCAAGTCTTATGGAAAGTAAGGAGATGCAAAAAATTGTGCGGGGTATCTCCCGTTAAAATTTGGGTTCAAAAAGGAGGGGTACATCATGAGAAAGCTGCTTGTTAGTGTTGTTATGGTCATGTTGCTTGTAGTGAGCGTTGTGGCTTTTGCCGATGACGCAAAGGTTGAAAGAACAGTGGTTGGGGTTGTTATGAGCGATTATTCTGCACGCTGGTTTGCTGAACTGGGCTTTTCAGGGGATCACTGGGATTATCTAGCGTTGATGAAGAATATATTCGATTTTGTTAAATGGTCTCGGTTATAAAGCTGTTCCGATATTTGATAGAGATCTCGAACTTTACGCCAATCCAGAAAGTGATCCCGTCGTCAAATTCACAAGAACATATAATCTTGACCAGGTAAAACTTCTCATACTGTGTGATACCAGAAGACTCTCACCACTTGAAGTTGAGGCGGTTAAAAAGTTCATCTCTGAGGGTGGAAAGGTCCTTGCGCTTAGTCAGGTATCTTTCAGAGATCATAACAATAGTAAGTTTGATAATCCAGATGTATTCGGGCTTTCTAATGAGCTAAAGATATCCTATAGCTCCTTTGCCTGGAAACCGCCAGCGCACGGTTACATTAAAAAAGCAGCTGACCATCCAATCTGGGAAGGTTTGGACGAATTTATACCAACAACAAGACATTGGGTTATGGTTGTTAAGACACTCGAAGGCGGAAAAGTTCTTGGTGAATGGTTCAACGATGATAAGATTCTGCCAAGCCATATGCCGGATCTCAATGGTGCGATTATCGAAGCGCATAATACAATTTACATTGGTGAAGATCTCTTCCTTCCTATCAATTTTAAAGAACCGATGGTTCAGATGCTTCTCGCAAATATCATTTTATACCTGATGCAGTAATAAGCATACCGGGCGCCCGTTACAGGGCGTCCTTTATCTATCCCTTGGTCATCTTTGACAGTTCGATTTGGAGTTATTGCTGACTCAATCGAGTTGTGAAAGATGTCCTTAGGGGAATTTCCTTGGGAGGTGTGTTTATGAAGAAACTCAGTGTTTTAGTTTTTTTGCTGGTTTCAGTTATGTATTTGTCCGGAGTTCTTGATGATAAGATCATTGTAATTGATCCGGGGCATGGCGGTACCGAGAGAGGGGCCATAGCGACTCATATAGATGAAGCTACCATAAATCTAAAGGTTGGCTTGATGCTTCGAGAAATGTTGGAAGAAGAAGGAGCAATTGTTGTTATGACACGTACAAGAGATACTACCGTTTCTTTGAAGAGAAGGGCTGAAATTGCAAACATTGTTCAGGGGGATCTTTTTGTAAGCATTCATCACAACTACATGGAAACTTCTCCGGAGGCTGACTTTTCTATAGTTTATTACTCTACCCTTTCCGGTGATTATGCAAGAAATCTTGCAGATTATTTGATAGATAGCTTTGAAAAATACGTTGGCACAAAAGGCAATCCGGGACCGGGTGATGTTTACCTTATGAGAACAGTGAAAATTCCTGCAGTCCTTGGAGAACCGTGTCTAATGTCTAATGCGGAACGGGAAAAATGGTTGATGAATGAAGAAAATCTTCGAAAAGAGGCGCTGGCGTACAGAGATGCGATAATAAAGCTCTTCAGTCAAAAGATCCCGAAACTAACAATCGATACAGCAGAAGAAATCAGCAATGAATTTGCTGTTGCCTCTGATATACCACTTACTGAAATATCAGGTTTTTTGAATTCTACACCCCTTGAAAGAGTTATTGACGAAAATGGATTATCGGTGAAGTTTATAGTTCCAGAAAACATTGCGCCAGGTAGATACGAACTTGTCGTTTATGCTGTTTCAAAGGAAGGTATCAGGAGTAAAATGTATCGAAAATCCATAATTTATTCCCCAAGGGCTTCAGAAATATGGGTTCGCGTCCTTCCAACTGTTGCACCAGCAGTAGTGGGAAGCTATTTTCGTGTAGAGTATGCTGTTTACGCGGGGAAACACAGATTAGAAAGCATTCCAAAAATTATTTCCAGCAATGATTTTATCTCGGTGAGGAACGGTTATATTTTCGTTCCTTACATGGGAAAAGATAAAGTAACGTTGACACTCAGCAGTGGTTCAATCACGAAGGAACTAACTGTGACTTTTTCAGGAAAACAAAATGTCGAGGTTATTCAGGTATATTCTGAAGATGGGAAACTTCTTGATTTAATCCAGAGTTCGGGGAAAGTGATCATAGAAAAACCTGGATATGAACCGCTCGAATACATTCCACAACTAAAAGATCCTGTAAATTTTGCTACGGTTACGCTGAAAAGAACAAAGTATGGAGTGCTAAATGATCAATATGTGGGAATCGCTTATTCCGAGGAGTTTGAACAGGTTGCAAAAGATTTTGCCCAAAAAGTAGAAATGCTTGGAGGCAAACCAATTGTTTATCGTGCTTCGACAATGGGAGAAGAATTCAAAGCTGCTCGAGATTTCAATAAACACAACTGCATTGTTGTCGCGGTTTTCACCTTTAATACCAGCAGTAGGATTTCTATGCTATCGAGGGCACCGGTCGTAATTACCTCTGAAAAAGAAATTGATAAAGTGCTTGATATTTTGATTCAGCGAATCAGTAATTGAAATCGTGATATGTGTAAACGTATCGTTTGAAAATGTACTACAGCGATTTCATAAGAATATCTTGATAAAGCAATCTGATTAAATTCCAAGGAGGAGAAACAGGTGAATATAGCCGTACTCATAAAACAGGTACCCGATACAGATGAAGTGAAACTCGATCCTGAGACGGGAACCATGATAAGAGAAGGGTTGGAAAATATCATAAATCCCCTGGATTTGCACGCATTAGAAGCAGCTCTCAGAATAAAGGAAACTAACGGTGCTAAAGTAACGGTGGTCACAATGGGACCTCCGGTGGCTGAGGAAGCTTTAAGGGAAGCCATAGCGATGGGAGCAGATACCGCTGTGCTTGTTAGCGATAGGCGTTTTGCCGGAGCGGATACATATGCTACTGCCAGAACCCTGGTGGCCACCCTATGGAAACTCGGTAATTTCGATTTAATACTCGCGGGAGAAAAATCTATCGATGGAGAAACCGGACAGGTTGGTCCTGAAGTGGGAGCTCTCATGGGGATACCTGTATTATCCTATGTGTCTGATATATGTGACGTTTCTGAGTCTGGTATTGTGGCAGAACGAGAGGTGGAAGAAGGAAAAGAAAAGTGGAAGGTCAGTTTTCCCTGTTTGCTTACAGTTACAAAGGATGTAAACGAACCGAGATTGCCGACACTTTCAGGGAAGAAAAAGGCCAAAAAAGCGAAGATAGAGGTGCTCAATTGCGACATGACAGGGATAGATCCCGCTATGGTAGGGTTGAAAGGTTCGCCGACCAGAGTGGTGAAGATCAGCACGCCGAAGATTTCAAGAACGGTTGAGATGTACGAGGGGAAGAATTTGAATAAAGGTATAGACAAAGTGATAGAACTGCTCAAGCCGTTTTTGGAGGTAGAAAAATGAGTAAGGATATATGGGTTATAGCGGAGAGAAGAAACGACGAAATTCATTCCAGTACCTACGAATTACTGGGCAAAGCGAGGGAAATTGCTAAAAAAGCTGGAGACTTCATGGTTTGGGTGATCGTATTAAGTGAAAGAACGATGACTGAAACCGAGAAAGGGTTGTTGTACCGTTACGGTGCCGATGGGATTATAGCGGCTGTCCATGAAGTTTTTCAGAGGTTTAATTTTTTGGCTTACCTTGAAACCCTTGAGAAGCTTGCCAAAGAAGCTGAGCCAGAGATAATCCTGGCACCAGCCACCACTACCGGGAGAACGATTATGCCAGCGCTTGCAGGTGTTCTTGGTACAGGGTTGACGGCAGATTGTACCGGTCTGGATATCGAAGTTGAAACAGGAAACCTCCTTCAAACTAGGCCGGCGATCGGTGGAAATATCATGGCTATGAATTAAAACACCAGCCCATAGGCCACAGATGGCTACCGTAAGACCAAAAACCTTTTCGGTACTGGAAGAAAAATATGATGGGCCGCGCGAATATCGCGAGATCCATCCCATTTTTTTCTCGAAGATCGATCGGATGGAACTGGTTGAATTTAAGGGCACCCCTTCAGAGATGAAAAGCATACAGGATTCAGAAATAGTCATATCCGGCGGTAGAGGGCTGCGAAAGCCCGAGAACCTGGAGCTGTTGAAAAGAATAGCGAAGCTTGTCAACGGTTCAGTGGGTGCTTCTAGACCTATCGTTGATTCTAAATGGATAGGGCACGAATGTCAGGTTGGACTCAGCGGGCATACCGTGAAACCAAGGGTTTATCTCGCTGCCGGAATATCCGGGGCTGTACAGCACATAGCTGGAATGCAGACATCAGATGTGATAGTGGCGATAAACAAAGACAGAAACGCACCGATATTCGATTTCTCTGATATTGGTCTTGTGGGTGATGCGTCTGAAATCCTTGAGACCATTCTAAAGCGGTTGGAAGCACTGAAAGGAGAGAAAGTAAGATGATTGAGATACAAGAAGAGTTGCTTAACAGTCTAAAAGAGATCTTTGGAGATAGAATGAAACTCGAAAGAGATTTCCTCGAGAAATACTCCCGGGATGAAACGGCTGAACTCGAAGGTTCGATGCCCGGGATAGTTCTGTTTCCCCTGACTCCAGAAGAAATTTCCAGTGTCATGAAACTGGCGAATCAATACAAAGTACCCGTAACGCCAAGAGGGGCAGGAACGGGGCTTTCGGGAGGAGCTATCCCGCCAAGTGGCGGAATTGTACTCTCGCTGGAAAAGATGAACAGGATAATCGAGTTCGATGAAGAAAACATGATGATAACCGTTGAACCGGGTGTTATAACCAATGAAATTCAGAAACTCGCTGACAGGCACGGCCTTATTTATGGGGGAGATCCATGCAGTAGCGATAGTTCCACAATAGGTGGGAATGTGGCTGAAAATGCCGGAGGAAACAAGGTCCTAAAATATGGCCCGACCGGTTATCATGTGTACGCCCTTGAGGTTGTACTTCCTACCGGTGAGATAGTCCAGTTTGGCGGAAAAAGGATAAAAGATGTTACCGGGTTCGATATGATTCATCTATTGATAGGTTCTGAGGGAACGTTGGGTATAGTTACAAAGATCACTCTCAGACTGCTTCCAAAACCAAAATATTCTGTTGCCCTGTTGGCACCCTTCGAATCTGTTGAGAAAGCCATAGACGCTGTTCCGAAACTCATGGTTAAATCCGGTACTATGCCTTCTTCACTGGAATTCATGGATCGATCTTCGATACAGTCTACATGTAAGTTTTTGAATATAGAATTTCCGTACAGTGATGCGGGAGCACACCTCATAATAGAAGTGGAGGGCAACAACAAAACAGCTGTTTCTGACGATTACGAAAGGATAGGAGATATCTGCCTGGAAGAGGGAGCGCTGGAGGTATTTGTAGCGGATAACAGAAACACTCGCGAAAAGCTCTGGAAGGTGAGAAAGTCGATAGCAGAAGCCCTTTCGGTGTACAGTCCGGTTCATTGTATGGAAGATGTTTCTGTTCCCATGGCAAGAATTCCGGAACTCATAAAAGGTGCGGAAAAGATTGCTGAGAAACACGGCCTTGAGATGTTGAGTTTCGGTCATGCCGGCGACGGGAATGTTCACGTGACATTTGTCAAAGGTGATAGAACGGAAGAGTACTGGAAAGCACATCTGGAACCTGCACTGATTGAATTATATGAGCTCGCCAGAGATCTGGGGGGATGTATCAGCGGTGAACACGGTATTGGTCTGAAGAGAAAGAAATACCTTCCTATAATCCTTGACGAGTCCCAGATCAGGTTGATAAAAGGAATAAAACGGATATTTGACCCGAACAACATACTCAATCCTGGTAAGATCGTGGATCTTTAATCGAAACACAACAACCCTATTTCACCATTGGTGAAACAAAAAAACATCCTTTGAATCGGTGATAATCCGCTTTTGGATGAAGTTTTTTATGATTTCTCCTTACCCTTTTACAGAACCGGCAAGGAGACCCCTAAGGAAATATTTACCTAATAAGGTGTACACCAAAAGAGTTGGGAGTGCTGCTAAAAGTGCCCCTGACATTTGAACATTCCATTCCACGACTTTACTTCCTGCGAGATTTACCAGGGCAACTGTAATTGGTTGTTTAGTGGGATCGCTGGTAACCGTAACCGCAAATAAGAATTCGTTCCAGATGTTGGTGAATTGCCAGATAATTACCACAACGAATCCGGGTATAGAAATCGGGAAAAGGACTTTCCAGTATGCTTTGAAAATTCCCGCACCATCTATGTGAGCAGCTTCTATGAGTTCTGAAGGAACTTCAGCATAATAATTTCTGAAAATCAACGTTGTTATTGGAAGACCATATATGATGTGTACCAGGACCAATCCCCAGATGGAACCATAGAGATTTATCCTTTGAAGGAATCTGATTAGGGGAAATAGAACACTTTGATATGGAATAAACATTCCAAAGAGTATCAAAGTAAATAACAGGTCAGATCCTTTGAATTTAATTTTTGACAGTACGTATCCATTTATTGATCCCACCATAGCCGAAATTATCGTTGCGGGTATCACGAGAATAAAACTGTTCTTTAGATTAGGAGAAAGCTTCTGAAAAGCCTTTATAAAACCGTAAAGAGAAGGTTTGGTAGGAAGGAACCACAGTCTTTCCAGACTCACTTCTGTCAGTGACTTAAAACTGGTTGAGAATAGAACATATATTGGCATTAAGAAAAAAGCTGCGAAGATGAGTAAAAGAATATATGTTAAGGTCGCATTTATTTTTTTCATCTGCTCACTTCCCTTTTCATGGATGAAATAAGGTACGGTACTATCACTACTGCTACCATTACAAGCATTATAATGGCGATGGCAGAGCCGGTAGCATATCTATTTGCCCGGAATGTAGTTTCAAACATATAAATTGCAGGTACATCAGTAACATTATTTGGGCCACTTCCGGTCATAGCATAAACAAGATCAAAGATCTTCAAGGAAATATGGCCGAGGATTATCATTGCGCTTAGGGTTATTGGACGCAAAATCGGAAATTTAATTTTCCAGAAAATTTGCTTGTCAGAAGCACCGTCAACTTTGGCTGCTTCAATCAGTGATTGTGGGATTCCTCTCAATCCTGCCAGATACATAGCCATTGTATAACCTGATAATTGCCAGATGGCGGCTATTATTACTGGAATTAGGGCAACGTTAAAATGTAGAAATGAGGTGGTGCTGGTGTACCATTTCCACTGCAAAGCTTCAAGTCCGAGCATTTTGAAAAGCAGGTTTATCCCCTGCGGGTATTTAGGCGGAATTCCCGGCGCAAAAATCCAGCTCCAAACAGTACCGGTAACAACAAAGGAAATGGCCATTGGAAATAAGAAGATGTTTTGAAATACCCTTGAACCTTTTAACCCTTTGTCCACAAGAACAGCGAGGATTATTCCCAACGATAGACAACCGATTATGAAAAAGAGAGTAAAGTAGAGCGTATTCCATAAGTCTGTCTGAAAACGTGGGTCTTCAAAAAGCCTCAGATAATTTCTTAAGCCGACGAATCTATATTCACCCCTTAGGAGTCTGGAAAAGCTGTTCCAATTCGAGAAAGAAACTCTTACAGTCCAGCCTATAAATATGTATACAAAAATGGTCAGTGACACAATCGTTGGCAGCAGAATCAGAAATCCTGTTAACTTCCGTCGAGTTGATCCTTTGATAGGCTTCACCCCCTAATGTGAAGTGAACAAAGAGGCCCCAGAGGGGCCTCCTTATTTTTATTCTAGATAGTCTTCAGCGGCGTAAATAATCTCTTTAAGCGCTTTTTTAACGTCTTTTCTGGTTATAAACATGTTGATAGTATCGTTGAGGGCAGTGACGAAGGCTTCAGGAGCGGCGGAACCATGAATGATCGACGGACAGAGGGCATTTGTTGCGAAATCGTCCATGGACCAGATCAAATAGTCATCGTAAAGGCTTCTGTCAGCATCGATTCTAGCAGGAATCGATCCTTTGATTGGGTTGAAAGTATCCTGACCTTCGACGGAAGATATAATCTTTAGCCATTTGATGGCATTCTCTCTGTGAGGAGCATTTTTCGGGAGCCCAAAGGTGTCTGTAACGACCATGAAAGAACCCTTCGTTCCGGGAACTACCATCCAGCCGAATTCTTTACCCGGTGTCCAACCCAATGTCTTCAGATATCCTTCAGCCCAGTCTCCCATCACATTAAAAGCAGCTTTGCCCTCAAACACGAGCAATGTGGCATCCTGCCATGTGAGAGAAGCATGGTTGGGGTTCACGTAATTCATAAGTTCCTTGAATATTTCCAGAGCTTCCTTTACTCCTTGATGCTCAAAGGAGGTTCTTCCATTCCAGAGACCGTTGTAGTTGTACGGGCCAAGAGTTGAAAGAAGTATGTCTTCGAATAAATGTGTTGCAGTCCATTTGTTCTTGTCACCTAATGCCAGAGGGATATAACCTGCTTTTTTAATTTTTTTCAGGACTTCTATAAATTCCGGCCACGTAGAAGGAACTTTTTCAATACCTACCTCTTCGAGAATCGCTTTGTTGTAGAAAACAACGTTTCCTCTGTGAACATTGACAGGGATAGAGTAAACTTCACCTTTGTAACTACAGATTTTGAGAATATCTTCCGGGAACTTATCGATTATTCCCCATTCTTCAAGTAAATCAGTTATCGGTTCCATCATTCCTGTAACCACATAGGTATCGATAAGTTCCATACCACCGTGGACCTGGAAAGAATCAGGTGGGTTCCCACCGAGCATTCTTGTTTTCAATACGGCTTTAGCGTTTGTACCAGCACCCCCGGCGACTGTAGCATTGATGATTTCTACATCGGGATAGTATTTGTGAAAGACATCAAAGAGCGCCAGCAAGCCTTCTTCTTCTCCACCGCCTGTCCACCAGCTAAATATTTCTAGTTGATTTGCTGAGAATGCGACAAAGGCCATTGAAAGAATCATCAAAAGAACAAAGAACTTTCTCATAACACTACCTCCCCTTTAAGATTTCCCCTTATGGGGTATTAAAAAAAGATTGTCCCTAATGATGTACATGTTCGATACTTTTGGCCTCTAACCATTTTGCAGTAGCGTAAATTCCGGCTCCGATTGCCACGGCATTGTCTGAAATTTCCGAAAGTTTCACGTCGGTTTCCTGATCGCCAAATAAATATTGAGAGACTATTTCTTTTACCGGTTGGATTAGATAATTACCCAATGCTGCCATTGTCCCACCAATAAAGACGGCCTGAGGATTTAATAAATGTATGACATTAAGAACGACAATAGAAAGCCACTTGGCACTATCGCGTACAATGGAATATACAATTTTGTTGTCAGCTTTGAGAAGATTCGCGACATCTTCAATACTGTGTGCATTCAATCCACATGACTTTATTTGGCTTGTCAATACATCTACTCCGTACAGATCTTCGAGATATTTAAATTGCCCATGAACATAAAATAAGCTGTGGCCTATTTCTCCAACATAGTCATGGGTTCCCTGATAAAGTTCATCATTAATTACAACTCCGGCTCCAATTCCTTCATTCACAAGTATGTATACGAAATTCTTTAGATACTTTGCGCCACCGTGCCACTTTTCCGCAAGTGCAGCTACATTCGCATCATTTTCTATCCAAACAGGCAGTTTGTATTTTTTTTGTATGATCTCTCCAAGCGGAATATTTATCCATCCCTCAAATTTCGGTGGACACTTTATAACACCAGTTTCGGGATCAAGAGGACCAGGGATTCCAATTCCTATAACTCCAACCTTAATCCCATGCTTTTCTGCTTTCTCCATAATATGATTAATATCCAGATAGAGCTTTTCAAGAACACTGTCTGGATCATTTTTTTTATAAGATAATCCATTGCTTTCCATCAGTACTTTCATACTGGCATCCATTAATACCGTTTTTATGTTGTGTCTTCCAAGATGGACTCCCAATGTGTACACAGCGTTCTTTTTGATATGCAAAGAGATAGGTGTTTTACCGACATTTCCGTTTGGCTTTGTCGGGGATTCTTCAACTATTCCAGCGGCTAAAAATTCCTTTATGATAGATGATACAGTCGTCTTAGTTAACCCTGTAATCCTCGAAAGCTCAACTCTGGAAATGCCGTCCTGTTTCAATAAAATATGAAGTAAAGTAATAGCGTTTTTAATTCGTGTATCTTTGGGTTTCAGTATAAGCATAGACTCCTCCAATGAATCAGTTTCAAGTTAACGAATAAATTAGTAAACTGGACTAACTAATTGGATTATATCAACAAAACACGGGGTCCTTTTAACACCTGGACCCCTTTGAATAGCATATAATACTTAACTACAATCAAATATATGGATTTATATCCGAATTCTGTAATTTTCTATAATTTACCATTTGTTTTTTCTTTTCATTGAAAACCGGATGTCTTATTTTTTGAGGATATACGTAGCCATTCAGGATTATTCGGAAGTAGAATAACCCCCTTTCTGCGCCTCTTTGACAATCTGAAGGGCTTTATCAAGCATGGGATCAGCTTTACCAATTAGCCAGGATATTTTTTCCTCAAGGTTCAGGTTTATGGGAATATCCGGCTCTATATGCTCTCCTTCTTCAAGAAGAAAAATCCTTTCTTTTGATAACTTCACTCTACATTTTGTGTTTGGTAGTAAGTATCCATGCTGTTTAAATCCGAAGTTTGCGGTTTCACTGGACCTTTCTCCGAGAATTGTCCCTATGCCTTTTCTGACTAGAAAACCAAGGAACATGAGACAACCGGAAAACACATCTTCATCTGTCAAAATCCACAGCTTTCCAGAAAACCGTTTTTTCGCAGGATACACATTCACACCATAATCTAAAATAGCGTATTTAACTCCTTCCTTGGTATAAGATTTCACCCCGATACCTATGGCCAGTTTAGTTGGTTTATCTACAAAATATCTCAACAAACTTAGCGCGGACCACCCTCCTGTATTGCCTCGAACGTCTATGATCAGATCAGTAATGGGGCTATCCAGAGCTTCTTCCATCCTGTCTATTATTTCTTGTTGAAACTCTCCATTAAAACTTGGAACTTTCAAGACACCAATAGAACCGTACAGTTCAAATGATGGACTTCTCTTTCTTACCGGTTGAGAGGTCCGTTTATAATCTTTTGGGGAGATAGATTCAATCTTCAGCGTCTTTTCTTCATTTTCATAAAGATAGGTGATTTCGAACTCCTCTGTTCCCCACCACTTAGGTAAAGATTGGAAGAAGTAATTAACCAACCAGTTCAATCTACTCTCTCCGGTTTCAGAAATACCATAAATCTCCAGCTCTTCAACAACATTCTCAACCGGAATACCGTTGATCTTTGTAACAATGGCTCCAACTGGCAAATCACAGATTGAATCAACCACCACGGCATACCCGTTTACCCGGCGCAATCTGAAGGGGAAAACTTTAATCTCGACATCCGACGGAGGATATAACATGGAGTGCTGGTCGTGAAGAATGGCTATTAATGGAGCAGCTATCATGTAGAATTCCGACCGTGTCATATCATGGTCTAATTGAGCTTTTTTCTCTTCGACAAGATTCCAGAATACATCTTTATCTACCTTGAGCCAGGGGTTGTAATACTCTTCAACAATTTTGGAGACAAGAAAATCTAAGTCCTCTCTCAACTGCTCGGGAGTAAAAAGCTTTTCGGCTAATGTGAAAGTGGAAATGAGCAAAAGGATTCCTATGAGTATATAGCGAGTTTTATTCACCACAATCCCTCCAAAGTTACTAAACAAATAATTTGAATCGCGTTAAACATTATTACCGCGTCAATATTAACATACTTCAAATTCAATTAACAAATTCATTTTCATAGGATCGCAATTTAATCTAACAGCATTGGAGGAGCTGGCTGACAGGATTTTTTAGGGATGTTCGATGAGAGACACCTGAACGCTTAATCGAACAGTATACTATTCAATTTATGATATAATCTGAACAGTATACTATTCAACTTAGGGGTGTCGCATATGACAGATCAAGAGTTGTTTTCTGTTTTAATTCGCTGGAACTACTGGGATAAAGGCGAAATACCGGATCTGATTAGAAGGAGAGAAGTTGAGTTTCTTCATAGATACTTTTCAGGAAACCTGGTTCAAATAATAAAGGGACCAAGACGTGCTGGTAAATCTTCGATATTAAAAGTGTTCTACAATGACCTCAGAGGATCAAGAGATCCCCTTTCGTTTCTTTTTATAAATCTGGAAGATGTATCACTTGCGCAAGAAGAGAGTTCACCACAATTGTTAGAGAGATTGTATAGGCTTTATAGGCAACGGGTAAATCCTTCTGGAAAGGCTATTGTATTCATTGACGAAGCTCAGAGAATATCAGGATGGGAAAGATGGGTTGAAACCTACAGAGAAATAGGTGAAGCTAAGTTCTTCATAACTGGTTCATCCTCAAAACTATCTTCTAAAGAATTGGGCACTTTGCTTACAGGAAGACATATAGATCTTACTCTTTATCCTTTTTCATTCAGAGATTTTGTTGCTTCTCGGGGATTTGGTTTTGATGAGTTATCACTTTATGCGAAGAAGGATCAAATAAAGAATCTGCTCTTTTCGTACTTTGAAACAGGGGGATTTCCGGAAGTTTTGCTTAATTATGGACCAGATGAAGGGATGGAGATTCTTGAGACCTATTTCGATGACATGATTTACAGGGATATCGTTGAACGTTGGGGAGTTAGAGATGTGCAACTGCTGAAAAGAATAGCGCTGTACGCGTTGAAAAATAGTGGTAATCTTATGACCTATCGCCAGCTTCAGAGACTTATTGAACAGGTTTCTGGTAAGACCTCTACTAACACGATATCAGAGCACATGTCCCATTTAATAGAGGCTTATATTGTTTTCGAACTAACCCTTTATAGTAACTCCATAAAGAAATCTATTCAACGTCCAAGAAAGCTGTACTCAGTGGATACGGGGCTCCGAAAAGCTGTTGTAAAACCGTTCACAGATGATTTTGGTCGTGATGCCGAAAATGTTGTCTTTATCGAATTGCTTAGAAGGAGATACAAAGTTAACTACTGGAGGAATAATGAAACAGAGGTGGATTTCATAGCTCTAGGAAGGAAAAGAAACGTTGCTATAAATGTGACCATGTCTAACATCGAAAGAAAAGACCTGAGAGACAGAGAACTGAAAGGACTTGTAGACTTTCCAGGCAAGGAATTTGAAAGAATTCTCATAACGGACGACCTTGAGGATGAGTTAAAAATAGAAGGAAAGAAGATAACTTTGCTTCCTCTATGGAAGTGGCTTTTGCTAGAGCAATAAAAATTTTCAACCGATCTGAATCACTCGATCGCAGAATTGCTCCAGGTCATCCTTATATGATATGTCAGGCACGAAATTCTTTTTAGAAAATATCAGCGTATCCGCTTGAAAATGAGAAAACTTTTAGCTGGAACTTCTAAGTTTTTGATCTCCATCTGGGTATTGGTAAATAGTTCATGGTAAAGACCTGGTAGTGATCCGGAAAAGGTTGCCTTTTCGTTTCCAGGATTAGCAAAAATGATGATTTCCTCATCTTCTAACGTTCTTTTATAAGCCATCAAAGTTCCATCAGTGGCGATGATCTCGAAGGAACCTTTCCTCAGAGCAGGATATTCCTTTCTGAAGCTAATGAGTTTTTTATAGTATTCGAGGATATCCTTATTCCAGAGTTCTTCTTTCCACGGCATAGGTCTTCGATTATCAGGATCTTTTCCTCCTGTCATGCCTATTTCGTCTCCATAGTAGATCACCGGGGAACCTATAAAAGTCATCTGCAAGCCTACGGCTATTTTGAAAAGCTCTATGTCACCATAAAGTGTTGTAAGCATTCTTTCAGTATCGTGACTATCCAGCATATTCCATAGAGAATGCAGAACCTGGGGTGGATATCTTTTGAGATAAAACCCAGTCATGTTGGCGAATTTTTTCGCGGAATGCATCGGTCTTGCAACATACTCGATAACTGCATCCCTGAACTGGTAATTCATAACAGAGTCAAACATGTTTCCTTGCAGATACACCTTTGAGTCTCCCCAGATTTCCCCAACGATTATAGATTCTTTGTTCATACTTTTGACAGTGGGGCGGAAAAAGTTCTTCCAGAATTCTGGAGCGACTTCTCCAGCAACATCAAGTCTCCAGCCTGAAATGCCTGCTTTGGCGTATTTTTCAGCTACCTTGCCGATGTATTCCTGTACCTCTGGATTTAGAACGTTCAATTTCGGCATATCGGCGTAGCCGCCCCAGGCGATGTAGTTCATGGCGTGTCCCTTGTACCTTCTCGGTTTATTTCCTTTTATAAAATACCAATCCCAGTAGGGGGAATCTTTGCCGTTTTTCTTAACATCCTGGAATGCCCTGAATTCGTCGCCAGTGTGGTTGAATACTCCGTCCAGGATTACCCTTATCCCGGATGAAGATAGATCATTCACCATTTTCTTGAAGAGTTCGTAATCCCCAAAATTGTCATCGATTTTCATATAATCCGCGGTATCGTACTTGTGACTCGAGACACTCTCAAAAATAGGGTTAAAGTAGATGGCATCTATCCCAAGGTCTTTCAGGTGATCCATGTGATCGATAACACCCTGAAGATCTCCGCCAAAGAAACCATCGGAACCAAGGTTGGCGCTTTTGGGATCTGCGTACCAATTTTGTGAACCCTCGGGATCATTCGAAGGGTCACCGTTTGCGAACCTTTCAGGGAAAATCTGGTAATACACTGCTCCTTTCGACCATTCTGGTGTGTCGAAATAATTTACAGGAAGATTGTCTGGGGTGAATCTGAAAGGAATAACGGATTGTTCTGAAACGCCGTTGGCGCCCAAAAATAGCTTTTTATCGTTGCCGAGCAGTTCAAAATAGTATTCGAGGTTCTGCAAATCAGTTAGATGGATTCTGAAATAGTCCTGATTTCCGGAGTTTTTCAAAAACGGCATTTCTAATTTTGCGCCATTTATGTGGATGAACGCTTTAGTGAAAGCTTCTTCTTTTCCTGAGACGCTCAAGTAAAATTCTCCCGGCTTCACGGGATTAAAATATTCTCTATCCCATATTTTGTGGGTTGCGGGTTCAAGATCTTCAACCCTGAAAATGTTGAAGGTTTTACCCTCAATGTTTGTTGTCTCTTTGAAAGGATCAATAAGGCGGTTACCAGATTCATCAGTGAAATAGTAATTATAGGTCCCGTTGTCCAAGCTCACTGACAGATACCACCAACTGCCTGCAGCCTTTTCCAGAGGAACCGGTTCCCACTCGGTGAAATCACCTATTAAAAACACCTGCTGGTCTGACTCGATAAAGAAATCCGCTGCGAAACCTAAACAAGCCAACATGATAAACAACAAAAGTAAAGCTTTCCTCATCCAAACATCTCCCTACTTTTTAAGCTTAGCTGTCTATTAGTATCATAACAGTTTCTGGGGACTCAGCAAAACAAATCTTTCCTTTTGTATTTTAGTTATGAGTTGGTACGGTTGAGGACAATGTTTTGCTTATTTCGCAGTGAAAAATTACGAATCCGAGTAATCCCAGAAAATATACTTTGAAGTATTATGTTTCACAGTATTATGTTTTGAAACATAATATGATAGAATCTGAGTGGGAGGGATTGTATGTTTGTAGATAGAAAAGAAGAGTTCTCAGTTCTTGAAAGAGAATACAGGAAATCTTCTTCATTCGTTGTTTTATACGGAAGGAGACGAACCGGCAAGACCACTCTTATAGAAAGATTCATTGAAAACAAACCAGCTTTGTATTTCCTTGCAACGGAGGAACCTGAGGTTGTCCAGCGGAGAAGATTCCAGAGACTGCTCTTTGATTATACTGGTGATAGGGTACTTTCTAATTTTGACCAGCCACTGGACTGGGAGAGTCTGTTTTTGATGTTTTCAAGGCAAAAAGGAAAGAAAATACTTGTGATAGATGAGTTTCAGTATCTGGCTACTGTGAACCCAGCATTCCCGTCAGTTTTTCAAATGGTTTGGGATAGCTATTTGAAGGAATCCAATACTATGGTTATTCTCTGCGGTTCTCTTATAACCATGATGCTCAGTCAGGTTCTCAATTATTCAAGCCCGCTGTACGGTCGGCGCACCGCACAGATATTGCTCAAACCAATGAACTTTGAGATCTGTAGTGAATTCTTCGATTTCAGAGATAAGGAAAAGCTCCTTGAGTTTTATTCGATCACTGGAGGTATTCCCAAATACATAGAAGAGGCAAGAAGGTTTGAGGATCCTATCAAGTTCATCGTAGAGGCTGTTCTGAATAAGGACAGTTATCTGTACAGGGAGCCCTTTTTCCTTCTTGAAAAAGAAACGGACGCGGTAGGAACTTATATGTCAATAATAGCGCAGATAGCGGATGGAAAAAACAGGATAGGGGAAATAGCATCGGCGTTCAACAGTAATCCAAGCCATCTTACCAGATATCTTAAGGTGCTGAGAGATCTGGACTTCGTCGAACGGATGGTTCCGGTTACCGAGAAAAACCCTGAAAGGTCAAAGAAAGGTATTTATTTGATCAAGGACAGGTTCTTAAATTTCTGGTTCCACTATGTTTTTCCCTTTCTAGACTATCTGGAAATTCGAAAGATCGACCCAGCGTTAAAGAGTATCGAAAACACGTTCCGTTCCGTTCTGGTGCCACTTGTGTACGAAGACCTATGTAGGGAAGCCACCTATACGATGGCAGCCAGGGGAGAGTTGCCCTTTGTTCCAGAAAAAATCGGAAAATGGTGGGATAGGAAGAATGATGTGGACATAGTGGGTATTTCAGAGGATAGAATAATCACCGGTGAATGCAAATTCACCTCGAATCCCATGGACACAAGGTCGCTCTATCTTCTTGAAAAACGTACCGATATGATCTCCCAGGGGAAGGAACCATTTTATATATTGTTTTCTAAAAGCGGGTTTACGTCAGAGCTTCAAGAGATAGCAAGAAAGAGGAATGACATCAAGCTCATAACTTTTCTACCAGACTGACAATGTAACGGTGAATCTGTCAAAAATCGGTTAAGAGAGGTCGTCTGCGTCTTTGTCTAAATTCTTGACTTTCTTCAGATAATCCATTACGTTTTTATCGAGGTCATAGAGATAAGTGTATTTAAGTTTTTCTCCAACAGTCATGGCTATTTTTCTGAATAAATCAGTGATTTTGAAAAGAGCTTCCCAGTTTTCATCAATATTGCTTCCGGGTTTGTGGGGGAACTGGTTAGAATCATTGCCCGGATTTCTTCTTGATTTTCTGCCCAGTGCAGTAATTCAGCGGTTATTTCTTTTTCTTTTCTCACATATATTCGCCTCTTTCTATCCAATTTTTTAATTCTTTTCAAATTCAACAGAATTGATTTTCAATGACCAATTGTAGAAGTTTGGATAGAAAAACCGAGAGCAGAGAGTCGAGAACCGAAAATAAAAGATTGTTGTCGGTTGTACGTAACGACCGAGAATCCGGGAGCCCGAGAAAGCTGCTTTGCAGCGGGTAAGCCTGACTTCGTCAGGGGTAAGCACTCCTTCGAAGTGGGTGAAAACTGCTTTGCAGTTTAAAAAACAGGTCGCTTGCAGAGGCTGACATTCTTTAGAAGTCAACGGGTAACTGTCATTCTGGATTAAAGATTTCCAGAATGACAGTGGGGCATTAAGATTTAGGATAGAACATCTCCAGAATGACGAACAGGGAGATCTCGCCTCGCTAGCCCGACACTTGTTCCCTAACCTGTTATCCTGAACTTGATTCATGTTCTGCAAGGGTCTCTCTATACCCCATACGCTCTTGGATTCTCGATTCTTACGTACAACCTACAACGTGTAACCCGCAACGTGTTATATTCTCGGATTCTCGGGTCTCGGACTCTCGGATTTTATACAGTATGCTGTGCCTTATAAATAGCCGATAACAATAATGTGCATGCCCTTCCCTTATATTTTGGAGAAAACCGGTTGATGCGATAAAGTATGAATGCAAATTTAGTAAATATACATTTAGTAAAATTCGACAAAGAGTGGTGACGGTTGTGATCAATAGAAAAACCGAAAAAGCTTTTATTCAGAAGAAGATGAATTCAAAAAAGGCAGAACTTTTGGTTTTATATGGTAGAAGGCGGGTTGGGAAGACCTACCTTCTTGAGAATTCTTTCGATTCCCCTCTTTTCTTCACAGCAGATCTTTCCAGCCCCAGGCAGCTTATGAATAATTTTATGGATCCTTTAAGGGAAATCCTCAATCTCCCGGATAGTTTGAGAATTTCCAACTGGGATGAGTTTTTTCAGTTTCTTGCTAATGCAGTAAGAACCTTGAAAACCAAACAAGCAATCATCTTTGACGAGTTTCAATATATCTCCCAGAAAGACGATTCCTTTCTCTCTATATTTCAATGATGGTGGGATAAAGAATTTTCAAAACTACCGGTAGTTATTGTTCTATGTGGTTCATATGTTGGAATGATTGAAAAGATAGCCCTCTCTGTAAATAGTCCAATCTATGGGAGAAGAACAGGACAGTACTTGGTGTCTCCCATGAATTTCTTTGATGCTTCTTTGTTTCTCGAAAAGATGGATATTGAAAGCAGGATCAAAACGTATTCAGTCTCAGGTGGAATTCCTCTTTATTTAAATGAGTTTAGTGATTATTCTAATTTCTCCAAGGCGTTAAAAGAAAAGGTTCTTAGCGCTGGTGAATTTTTGTTGGAAGAGGGAAGGTTCTTAACTCTCGAAGAATTTTCAAGGGACCCAGCTACATATTTCGATATTCTCAAGGCAGTTGCAAACGGACGAACTAAGCCAAAAGAGATTTCTGATTTAACTGAAATACCTTACAAAGGACTAGGTACTTACCTCGCAAAATTGTTGGATTTGAAGTTGTTAAGGAAAGAATTTCCATTTTCTTTGAAAAAACCCCGAAGGACACCACTTTATTTTATCGATGATGGATACCTAAGATTTTATTTCAAATTTCTGTATCCTCACAAAGAACTTATTTACCGGGGAAGAAGCGACTACTTAATGAAAATAATATTGAAAGCGCTTCCACAGTTTGTTTCCTTCACCTTTGAAAAAATCGCAAAGCAGTATCTGGAAAAAATAGTTAAACCTGAAAAGATAGGAAGATGGTGGCGAAAAGATGAAGAAATAGATATCGTAGCCACCTGTGGGAATACTTTAGTAGTCTGCGAGGTTAAATGGACTAACAAGCCTGTTGGAAGCAGTGTATTGTACAACCTTCAAAGAAAAGCGGGATTACTTCAGGAAGACATAGGGAAGAATTTTGAAAAGGTGATCTATTATCTTTTCTCGAAATCTGGATTCGTTGGCATAAAATCACGGGATAATTTGGTTCTGGTAGATCTTGGGGGTATTGATTCGAGACCAGAGAAACAAGACTAAAGACTCGAGAGGGCTCTTTACAGTTGATACGCGCCTTTGGCGGAATAGAATCCGAGAACGGAGATTCGAGAGGCTATGATTTATAGATCCTGAATCAAGTTCAGGATGATAAACCAGGTATGCGAAGCGGTCAGCTTTCGAAGCGCAAGGAGCATGCTCTGACGTTGGGAGCGACTGCGTCACTGATATAAAGAACAGTTCACAGCATTACAACAGCAGTACCTTGCCACATACCGCTATTTTCAAAAAGCATGTAAAGAACAAGATTCTGGATTAAAGATTTCCAGAATGACAGTCTTTTTCAACCGCGAAGCGGTTCGAGACAACCACGAAGTGGTTCGGAACAACTCCGAAGGAGTTCGTTACAATCCCGAAGGGATTCGTATCTGTTGCGAAGCAACTTTCTCGGCTCTCACCTACTATGTCAAGTCAAGGAGACAGACTCTCGGATTCTGGTGTTCTTATCATGTTTACCCTCGCGTTTTTCTCCCAATCAAAAACCTCATGAATCCTTCGAGCTCTTTCACTTTTAATAGCTTCGCTAAAAGCATGAAAATCGCTGTACCAGCCACTATTTCGATTAAGCTGGAGAGAGTGGAGAAAGGCAAAAGAGCTTTCAGAAGCACCAGCACAAGAACCATTCCAGATGTGCAAATGGCAATTTTAAGTGTTTCCCTGATGTAGCCGCTTTCGTAGCCTATTTTTTTGAATATCCCAAACGAGACGATCATCGCTCCAAGTATTCCCGCGATGGTTGTTGCCCAAGCGATTCCCACAGGTCCTATAGTAAGCCCAAGGATGATATCCAGCAGGATATTTGTACCCGCCATTATCATTGCTACTATTGAAGGAAATCTGGGATTTTTCCTTGCGTAGTGAGCCCTCGAAAAAATGCCGAAGATACCGTAAAAGGGCATTCCAACAGCATAAGCTCTCAAGATTCGTGAGGTGTTCAGGGTATCCTCGAAGGTGAATTTTCCTCTCTGGAATAGAAGGGCAACAATTTCTTTTGAAAGGATCATCAAGCCAATTGTCGCGGGAATGACTAAGAACATCAGGGTTCCGAAGGCTTCCCACAGGATCTTTTTGAAGTCTTCACGTTCCTTGTCTCCCGCGAACTTCGAAAGTTCTGCTAGAGAGACAGTTGCCACAGCTACCGCGAACATTCCCAAAGGAAGTTGGTAAAGCCTCATAGCATATTGGAGGCTTGATACCGCTCCACTTCCCAGTTCTGTTGCTACTCTCGTGTCAACCAGCGAATTGAGCTGGGTGATTGCAGGAGAAATCATGGCGATCAGAAACATTAAACTGAATTCTCTGGCGCTTTCTTTATCGAACGTTAATGTGAACCTGAATCCTCTCTTCGAAGAAGCGATTATCAATACCGTAAGTTGAGCTACACCACCAATAATGAAGCCAATCGTTGGTCCCAGGATTGGAGGGTTGAGATATCTGGATAGAACGATTCCTGTAATGGTAGAAATATTTATAAATGCAGGGGACAGAGCGGCAATGAAATAAAAGTTGAGACTGTTCAGTATCCCGTAAAAAACGCTCCAGGTTGAAACCAGCAAGACAAAGGGGAAAGTGATTTTCATGAGCTTTGCTGTGAGTTCGATTACCTCGGGCTCGAATCCTCCGGCAAAAGTAACGGATATAGGTTCCGAGAAAAAAATCCCAATGAGAGAGATTGCCCCGGTAATGGAAACGACCAGAATCAGAATAGTGGAAGCAAATTTAAAGGCCTCTACTAAAGACTTTTTTTTCTTTTCAGCGAAAAGCGGAACAAACACCATTGAGAGAGCACCTTCGGCGAAGATTTTCCTGAGAAAAAAAGGTATTAAAATCGCCACGAGATAGGCATCATATTGGCTGGAGGTGCCAAAGTAACCCGCAAAAAAGGCGTCGCGGAGTAATCCAGTGATTCTTGAAATCATGGTGGCAAGTGCAAATGCCAGCGTTCCTTTTATTATACTTTGATTCATTAATCACTTCCTCCATTGGTTTACAAAGCTTCTACATGGTCAAGTATAACCGAAAAAGAAGGTTATTGGAAATTTAACCAGAGAATTGGTGTGGTAAGATTTTTGAAGCATGACAATCAGTTTGTCCGGGGGGATGAGAATGATTTATAGGGAAGATGAGAGGATTCTTTATATCCGTATGGATGATGGAGAGGACTTTGTAGAGAATCTGGAAAAAGTTCTACAGGAGGCAGGTGTGACCTCTGGCGTCATAATCAGTGGCGTTGGGATGCTCAGAGATTTAGAAATAGGTTGGTTTAATGTTGAAAAGATGGTGTATGAAAAAGAGCAAATTTCCGTACCTCATGAATTGGTAAGCATATCTGGAAATATATCACTTTTGGAAGGTAATCCTTTTCCTCATATGCATGTTTCCCTTGCGGGACCTTCAAGAGCTCTCAGTGGTGGCCATTTGTTTTCCGGGATAGTGTGCAATACAGTAGAGCTTTTTATCTTAAAAGCACCCTTGCTCGAACTTAAAAGAGCTGCTAGTAAAGGATTTAAAGCTCTGGAATAGGTTCAGCTTTTTTGAATTTGGAGATGAATTAACAGGGTAACGAATATCTCCGCAACTATTAGCATGAGGACGATTAGTATTCCTTTTTCCAATCCAAAATGTTTTCCAGCAAAACCTACCATATAACTCGACGCAGCGGCTCCGAGGGACGCTGCTATACTGAAGGTGCTCACATTGAAACTAGATCTCTCTGGCCTTTGCGAGATTAGTATCGCTTGAAGTGTTGGAAACATAGCAGAGAATCCAAGTCCTATAAGGAAGGTGAAAAGACCGAGTATTATCGGAGCTTTTGTCAGGAGCATTGCAACAAAGGTAATGCATGAAAAAGACGACAGCAATAAAAGGCTACGACTGTAGCCGAGTTTTTCAACGGTGATACCGGCTACCAAACGACCGGCAAGAAGGCCCATCCAGAGTAAGGCAGGAAAAATACTGGAGAACCTTAACGATACGTCTCTGACATCAAAGAGGTACGCGGCAACCCATGAAGAAAAACCAACTTCATAACCTACATAAAGAAAAACGCCGGATAGGACGAGCCAGTACAGTGTCCGTTCTTTTTTATCTGTAATGCTATTTGGATTTCTTGTTTCACGGTTTTCCGAGTAGAGAAACGGTATTTTGATTGTTGGAAATGATAGGAACAATGTGAAAGCTGTTATTGCTGCTCCGATGAAAAATGGGATATTCCAATTTTTCACATTCTTTAAGGTAAGGGCAACAACAAATGGTGATATAACCGCACCAAGTGAAAAGAGTGAATGGAGCACGTTCAACACACTGCCGGTACGTTTTTTAAATAGGGCTGCCACACCAACACCAGCGTTGACTTCTATGAGACTGTTACCGAATGTAGTGATAAAACTTGCGATTAAGAGCAGGATAAACGTTGGTGAAAGTCCTATAAGAAGATAGCCAAAGGTGTTGGTTAAAATAGCGATCATGAGCATTTTAAACGGGCCAAATCTCGGCGTCAATTTTATGCTCAAAATAGCGGCTATTATGAAAAAAATTGATGGCAGGGAAAGTAAAAGTCCTGCCATTTGATGATCTATACCAAAGAAGATTTCAATTGCCGGTAAAACGCTTCCAAGGGCTATCGCAGTGAAGCCAAAAGAAAAGAATCCTCCAGAAGCTGCTAGCGTAAATAAGTTTTTTTCTCTCATGTTTACTTTTTATTGTCCGGGGATATAAAGGTCGAATTCTTCTGAAAGATTTATAACCTCAGCAGAAGGCATTTTTACCAGTTTTCCGCTGTTGAAACCGTAAAAAATCAAATAAACAGAGTTGGGGTTAGCGACTCTTATATATGCATCTTTTGAAAGAGTGATTGTGTATTTTGTTTCAAGTTCCGGTGGTTTGAAATAGAAAAATTTTTCCTGTGATAAACCTGGAGAGAAGATTTTCTGATAAGTGTATTTTGTTTCATTTTTATTCTTTTTGAAACCAATCCAGACATCATCTTTCCCGGTTACGAATATTCTAAAGTATGGTCTATCCGGTGTTTTTTGGAGTTCGGTAAAAAGAGCATCCAGGTCATTTTCGAAGCTTTCCAGAAATTCACTGGCAATAATGAATTTTTCTACCAATCCACCACCGGTAATAATTGATTTTAAGGAATCAACCTCATTTTCTACTCGTGTAGTGAACTCAGAGTATGAGCTATTGAGTTGCTTATTTAACTCATCGATTTTTATTCTAAGTTCTTCTGCAGTTTTTAAAGCGGCCAGCGAAAGTATGAAAGCTACAATTGCAGCTATGATAATAAACATACCTAAAAAGGTTGCCAGTGAAACGCTTTTTTTTGCCATTCTTTTACTCCTTTCGTGCGCAGAAAAAAAGGTGTTCAGCACGACCAAAAAGCTCTTTCCTTCGGGAAAACTCAAGTTCCCATTGTACTATTCTATCAAGATTTCGCGCCAATTTCTCCTCTGAATAAGGTGCAAAAACCACAAGCGCAGCTATATCAATTAATTGCATTGAAGCATTCTTGACTAATTTCTCTATATCTTCTGGAAAGTATGGACGAGTATAGAAGTGCTTTTCACTTACGCTGCTATCACCTATTGGAACCTTTCGTTCTCGTTCAATGAACCGCCGAGCATTGTAAGTCTCTCCCTGGGAGATAAAATCATGTAAAAAGGCATAAGCGTTATCAACAGTCGCTAATAGTTTGCCTCTATTTTTTAGAACCCTTTTGATTTCTTCCAGAACTTTCTCTGGAGATTTGGCATAAGACAAAACATCACCCATAGCAAGAACAAAGTCGAACGTATCAGGTTCAAAAGGAAGAGATTCACCTGAAGCTTTCATAAAGTTTATGTTTATACCGTAAAGTTCTGCTTTTTCTTTTGCTACTTTCAGCATTCTTTCCGCAGGGTCTACAGCTATGATTTCCATTCCTTCAGAAGCTAGTTCAATAGCCCATCTTCCGGTTCCAGTGCCGAGGTCAAGGATTTTTCCGTTTACTTGATGTTCGTTAATGAGTTTCCTGACAATTTCGTGGTATAAGACCCAGTAAGGTTCTTCGTACATATAATCATATCTGCTGGCTACATCATCATAATATTCCCAGGATTCATTCATTTGATCCACCCACAACGCGATTTTTTCCAAGTTTTTTGGCTAAATAACAACGCTGGTCAGCACAGAATAAAAGATCTGCGGCATTATTAATGTCTGGCGCCGGGTAGGAGGCCACACCAAAGCTGGCAGTGACATTTTTCAGTGATTCCTTGTTTGCCTCAATAAGTTCCTTAAGCCTTTCTGCTACTCTGACAGCATCCCGGTGTTTCGCGTATGGAAGAAGGATTATAAATTCTTCACCACCATATCTACCCACTATGTCCATCTCTCTTGCGCCTTTTAAAAGTATTTTAGCGATTTTCTTCAGAATTTCGTCTCCAACGATGTGGCCATGCGAATCGTTGACTACTTTGAAGTTATCCAGGTCACACATTATGACTGAGAATTCTTCGCCGAAACGCCTTGAACGAGCAAATTCCTCTTCAAGGCGTGATTCGAAGTACCACCTGGTGTAAAGACCTGTGAGAGCATCTTTCGTTGCCATCGTATATCTCATATAGTTACGGAAGACAAGTGTAAGCAAAGGCTCCAGGTATCCCATCAGCCTATTGAACTTTTCGATCTCTTTCATAGATGCTTTGTTGTAGGGATTGTATATTTCAATCCTGGCATTAGCCTCGAAATCTATATCGAATTCGTACGATACATAAAATGGATACTGCGAATATCTCGATTCCATAGGTGGTATTTTATCACTTCCAATTTCCTTCGTCATGTTTTCCAGCCAATCAAACTTTGTTCTGACGGATGTAATCGGAAAGTGATTCTGTATGAATTCCGAAAAGACGTTCATTATCTCTTCAAGACTATTACATTCTCCAAAAGCGGCCATCAAACTTATAAAGCTGTTGAGTGTCCAGAGAACCTCGTGATAATTTTCTTGATTGATAGGTATCTGAGATTTCTTGTTGGTATCGGAAAATAGTTTTTCTAGAACCAAGACAGAATCAATAAAGACGTCCTCATGCAGATGTTTATTTTTTATTTCCCGTGCTTTTGTATTTATTCCTTGAAGTGTGAAATAAATAGAGGCTTTCTTAAAATACTGCTTAGCGAGGAAAAGTTTTCCTATTCTTTTTGAAGCAATAGCTAGTGCGTAGTATATTTGAGCTAAAGATACATGTGAAACAAGCTTAGAAACTATTCGTATTCTTTCTTTGCATTCTTTGACAAAATCTTCGTAATTCTCTTTGTCCACAAAAAAAGCGGTTGTTTGAAGTGTCTCCTCAATGTAGAGCTTCATTTCTTTTATTTTGCTTCTGAAAACATCATAACCCCGTTTTTCGTCTTCTAACAAAGCCTGAGTGATCTACCAAAAAAAGTAATTCATTGTGATTCAAATGTTTTTTCATTTTTCTCAGGCTTTCAATTTCTTTTTCTATATTTTGAAAATCTCCCCATATAACCTTTATGAGAAATTCGAACAACATGGTCCTACTTAGCAGGCTGCTATACATTGGTTCGGAAAAGGTTTTCAGATCCTCCAACACTTCAATTTTCAGCTTTTCGAAGCCATCATAATCATCGTTATAAACAGCTACAAGCATTTTTAAGTGTTTATATCTTACAAGAATTTCCGGATTTTCTATTTTTTTGGTAATTTCGGTTAGTTCGGAAAGTATCTCTTGAAACTCTTTTTGTTTTCCATAGAAGAAGTAGCTTTGTGCCAGATTTATTCCTATGAATGCTGAAGTAAAAAGATCTTCGTTGTTCTTTGCAAGTTTCATTGCTTTCTCCTGTATCTCCTGTGCAAAGTTCGGGGCTATGGCATCGTAATAAATGCTGAGGTTGTTGTAAAGCCTTGGGAGCAAAAATTTCAGTTCGAATTTCTCAGCTATTTCTATGGCTTTGTGGAGATATTCTTTGAGCTTTTTAGAGTTTCGATTAGAAATGAAATAGGTTGCTACTATATTGTAAGCTGAAGCTTTTACTCTGGCTATTCCATGAGTGTTTGGAGAAAGGGAATCGGCGAAATCGGATAGTTTTTTCAAATTTTCTTCATCCGATGATATTTCGCATTCGGATTCGAGGATAAAATACTTCAAAACCATACGTTCATAATCGCTCAGATGTTTGCTGCTTTGCAATTTTTGCTTAATTATGTTTTTGATTTTGTCAGGTGGATAGTTTTTTTGAAGCACCCTTATGAAATCAAATGGGTTGACGTGGTAACTTCCATCAATCCACTTTAGAATCGTTTCTTGATTCAACGGAGAAGGTTTTTCAGTTCTGTCCTGTAGATAAAGTTCAATACTGTCCAATGCCCATAGCTTTCTTTTTGAAAGCTTTTTTATGATATTTTTTCTTAGCAGAAGACGTTGGTAGTTTGTACCACGGTGTATGTCTTCCCTCGATTTCCACAACAAAAAGAATATAAATTTATCGCTACTCAAACCGCTTTCTTTATAATGGAAGAGAATCCCCTCTTCTAATTCCCGCAATAATGCAAGTTGCAAATGCGTATCCTGGTTTACGTTTAACGAGTTGTAGATTTTTTTCCAAAAAGAGCGATCTTTGAAAGAGTACAATCCGTCATGGGTTTCTAAAATTCCTTCACGCAACATAATAGATAGGCCTCTGGTGGCTTCATTTGAATTCATGCCCAAGACCTTGCAAGATGAGAGCAGTTCGTTTTTTGTGAATTTTTTTCCTAGTGGAGATACTTTCTTTGAAAACACGATCCCTTCATTCATAGCAACGCCCCTTTACTAGTTACGTTGCATAACAATCTACTCGAATTTGATTCTGCCAGTTCTTGATAAATTAATTTTACCATTAAATTATCTTTTCAAGAAATCTTTCATGATCGATGATTCACGCTATTTGTGTTCTTTTGCAGTCGTGATGGTGGTTTCTAATCAAACACATCAGAAAAAGGAATATTTATTCATGATAGAATATTATAGCATAATTTCAGACATTTATTTTAAAGAATTGTGAGAAAACCCAATTGGAGGTGCGCATGACAATGGATGTAAACGATGTAAAATGGGATCTCAGTAAGCTTTATAAGGGCCCAGAAGCTGCTGAACTGGCTGAGGATATCGAGTATGTAAAAAAACATTCACAAAGGATTTCCAGAAAATTTGAGGGAAGGATTAATG
The DNA here is from genome assembly GCF_001639905.1 of Kosmotoga sp. DU53. Classification (NCBI taxonomy): domain Bacteria; kingdom Thermotogati; phylum Thermotogota; class Thermotogae; order Kosmotogales; family Kosmotogaceae; genus Kosmotoga; species Kosmotoga sp. DU53. Next base: position 65,711 of record NZ_JGCK01000073.1, read on the forward strand.
AACTTTCAACCGAAGAATTCGCTGAGCTTTTTACTGATGTTGAGAAAATTTACGAAATCACCGGAAAAATGATGATGTACGCTTATCTTTTTCTTTCCGAGGATACCTCTAACCCCGAAGCGAACAAGCTTTTCTCCAAGATTCAGGATGTTGCTTCAGAAGTTGAGAACAACCTTGTTTCTCTGAAACTCGAATTAGCCAGGATGCCAAATGAACTCTTCGAAAAACAGTTCAAAATGCCTCAATTGAAAGATTATGCCCATTTTGTTCAAAAGCAGCGTGAAGCAAGAAAGTACTTTCTGTCGGAAGCTGAAGAAAAGCTGATAAACATCAAGAACCTTACTGGTAGAGAAGCTTTTGTGAAGCTCTATACCGAGTTTACAAGTTCCTTTAGATATGAAATAGAAATAGACGGCGAGAAAAAGCTTTTTACCCGTAGCGAAGTGGATACTTTGAAAAGGCATCCTGACCCGGAGATAAGAAAGAAAGCCTTCGAGGTTCTCCTTACCAAATTAAAGGAAAACGAGATAGTTCTTACCAATATATATAACTCCATAGTTAAAGACTGGGTCGTGGAATCAAAGAAGAGGAAATACCCTTCTCCCATAAGTCCACGAAACGTTGGAAATGAAATTTCAGATGAAGTAGTCAAATCTCTCATTGAGGTTACAACAGAAAACAATAAGCTTGTACATGCATATTATCGCCTTAAAGCAAAGATAATGAAGAAGGATAAACTGAAGCACAGTGATATTTATGCCCCCCTTGAAACCACCGAGAAGAACTACACCTGGAAGGAAGCAAAGGATCTAGTTTTGAAGGTGATGGGAGAATTTGATCCGAAAGTCGAGGAGATCATAAGGGAATTCTTCGAAGGTGAATACATACACGCTCCTGTCCTTCCTAACAAACGTTCCGGTGCCTTTTGTTATTACGTAGGTCCAAACGTTCATCCGTATGTGATGGTGAATTTTACAGGAAAACAAGACGATGTGTTGACTCTTGCCCACGAGTTAGGGCATGGATTGCATGGAGTTCTCTCTCAAACACAAAATCTTCTCAATTATCATACACCGTTGACTATGGCAGAGGTAGCATCTGTTTTCTCTGAAATGTTGATGATTGACTATATCCTCAATAATATGACAAACAAGGATGAGAAAATAGCTTTTATCGCTTCACAGCTAGAAGGGATGTTTGCCACGATGAATCGTCAGAACATGTTCACCAGATTTGAGCTTAAAGCCCACGAAAAAATAGAAAAGCAGTACCAAACATTTGATGAACTCTCCAGCATTTATTTCGAAGAACTCAAAAATATGTTCGGCGATTCCATCGATTATTTTGATTTCAGCGGTTACGAGTGGGCGGGAATTCCACATATGTTCCACACTCCGTTCTATTGTTATGCGTATGATTTCGCTCAACTTATGGTCGTGGCGCTTTATGAAAAATATCTTGAGGAAGGAGAACCCTTCAAGAAAAAATATCTAGAACTTCTTTCCAGTGGAGGTTCTGATAAACCCGAGAGGTTGCTTGAAAAAGTAGGAGTTGATCTTTCCGATCCAGCGTTCTGGCAGAAAGGATTTGATTTTATCAACCGTCGTTTCTTAAAAGAGCTTCAAGATCTAGTATCCTAATGGTGGGCATAATGCCCACCATTTTTTATAAGATCCTGAGTTTGTGTTTTTATAGTGACCTATATTACTTTGGGTCTGCTAACAATATTTCGGGACTAATAGTTGCGGGGGAAGTTAGTTAATAATTTCACAAATAACTGGAAAGGGGAACTTTACGAAGATATCGGACAATTTCGCGGCAATTTGGTATAATTTTGAGGGTTGGTGATTTTTATGGCTGAAGTTCTTTATAGAAAATACAGACCGAAAAAGTTCGAAGAAATAGTTGGTCAGGATCAAGTAAAGATTGTACTAAAAAAAGCGATTGAGAATCAGAGTATCGCTCATGCTTATATCTTTTTTGGTCCGAGGGGTACAGGGAAAACAACCACTGCGAGAATCCTTGCGAAGGCTCTCAACTGTCTTTCACATGACGATAAACCTTGTGGAAAATGTGAATCCTGCATTGCTGTAGACAATAATTCCCACATGGACGTTATCGAGATCGATGCGGCTTCGTATAGAGGTATCGATGAAATTCGAAAGATCAGGGACGCAGCGTCTTATAGACCCACCATGGGACATTACAAAGTTTACATCGTGGATGAATTTCACATGCTTACAAGGGAAGCTTTCAATGCCCTGCTCAAGACTCTGGAAGAACCGCCAGAACACATTGTGTTTATCTTGGCTACGACAAATCTTGAGAAGGTTCCCGAAACGATTCTTTCAAGGTGTCAGGTGTTTACTTTCAAACCTCTTTCAGAGGGTCAGATAGTAGAATATCTTCAGAGGATCCTGAAAGAAGAAAAGAAAACATATACTGTTGAAGCGCTCAAAATCATCGCGAAAGCGGCAAAAGGTGGTATGCGAGACGCTGTTAATCTTTTGGAACGTGCTCTTGTGTTTGGCGAGAAGATAGAAGAAGATAATGTTAAAAACATTCTGGGAATTCTACCTGAAGAATATCTCAAAAGTTATCTTGTCGCAATTCTTAATGGAGATAGTGATGAAATCATTGCGTTGTCTGAGAATATTGAGCGTCTTGGATATTCTCATGACTCGGTAATTCGGCAATCTATCGAGCTTACAAAAGATATGATTAGCAGGCGCGAACTTGAATTTGAACGCGGTGTGAAACTCATAGAAAAGCTATGGGAAGTAAATAGAGAAATGAGATATTCAGAAAACAAAAAACTCACTTTTGAGGTTCTTAGTTTAACCACCCTGGCCGCTATGAATGTCCCCTCAGTTTCTGTTGAACCCGCTAAAGCAGTGAATGCGGTTGTAAAAGAAGAGGTTAAGAAAAGTAATGAAGAAAAAGAGGTGGAGCCCATTACGACTGACATAGATGTTTCGAAGAAATCTGAAAAAGTCGATAGTAAATTCAAAGAATTTTTTGAAACTATCTATGAAGAAGGACATGTGCTGATCTGGGTTCTCTTGAACCTTGCCACAATTAAAGAGGAAGATGATGTCTTTGCTTTATCTTTTGCTCTCAACGATCTTTTTGCCCGGGAACTGGCAAAAGAACATATTGAAACGATTTCCGAATTGATGAAGATGCGACTGGGAAAACCAGCGAAGATAAACGACAATGATATTGTAGAATCGAGTGACATATTGAAAAAACTGAATCCAGATGAAAAGGCGTACGTGAAAAGAATTCTGACACTCTTTGAGGGTCTTGATGCAAAGGATGTAAAAATTGAAATAGAGGAGGAGGGTAATGGCTAAGAAATTCAGAGGACTTGGCGGAAGAAATTTTGGTGGTTCCTCAAAAAAGGCTGGAAACATCTCTGAACTCTTAAAGCAAGCTCAAAAAGCTCAGGAAGAGATGCAAAAACTGGAGGAAAGTTTTAAAACAATGGAGGTTACAGCATCTGTCGGTGGTGGGGCTGTTCTTGTCACAGCAACATGCGATTATCGTATAAAATCTATAGAAATCGATGAAGACCTCAAAGATGAAGATTTTGAGGTGCTCCAGGATCTGATCATTGCGGGTGTTAACGAAGCTCTTGAAGAAGTGGGAAAGAAAAGAGAAGAAGAATCAGGAAAAATAAGTTCTATGCTGAATTTACCGGATAAAATGCTCTAACAAGCTTATTTTAGGAGGTGCTAAAGATGAAAGTCGCGATTAACGGTTTTGGAAGAATTGGGAGATTGGTGTTCAGAGAGATGGTAAAGCGCGGAAACTTTGATGTTGTAGCAATCAACGACCTTACAGACGCAAAGACACTGGCACACCTGCTCAAATACGATAGTGTTCACGGCAAATTTGATGGAACAGTGGAAGCAAAAGATTCAGCGATAGTAGTCAATGGAAAAGAGATCAAGATCTTTGCTGAAAAGAATCCCGGTAATCTTCCCTGGAAGGATCTTGGAGTTGACATTGTTATTGAATCAACGGGTGTCTTTAGAAACAAAGAAAAGGCCATGCCACATATCGAAGCCGGTGCCAAAAAAGTCATTATAACAGCTCCCGCTAAGGGCGAAGTTGATGCTACAGTGGTTCTTGGTGTCAACGACGAAGTTCTGAAGCCTGAACATCAGGTGATCTCGAATGCCTCCTGTACAACGAATTCCATTGCACCGGTTATAAAGGTTCTTCATGAAAAATTCAAGGTTTTGAGTGGATTCCTCACAACGGTTCATGCATATACGAACGATCAGAGAATTCTTGATCTTCCGCATAAGGATCTCAGAAGAGCAAGAGCTGCCGCTGCAAACACAATTCCAACAACAACTGGCGCTGCCAAAGCCGTTGGAGTAGTTATTCCCGAACTCAAGGGGAAACTCGATGGTATGGCTATCAGGGTTCCTGTTCCTGATGGTTCAATAACTGACCTTACGGTTGTTGTTGAGAAAGAAACAACTGTTGATGAAGTTAACGCCGTTATGAAAGAAGCAAGTGAAACCTATCTGAAGGGTATCCTTGGATATAACGAAGAACCTATTGTGAGTGGTGATATTGTTGGAACTTCATTCTCTGGAATCTTCGACGCAACACTTACAATGGTCAAAGGAAATCTGGTAAAAATCGCATCCTGGTACGATAACGAATACGGTTACAGCTGCAGAGTTGTTGATCTGGTCGAAAAGCTCGAGGCAATGCTTTGAGCTTAAATATAAACCGGGGCCCCTGAATGCTGGGGCCCTTTTTGACAGATTTACGTTAAGGGAGGGATAGAAATGCTGAAGAAACTTACAGTAAAGGATGTGGATCTGAAGGATAAAAAGGTACTGTTGCGGGTTGACTTCAATGTTCCTATAGATAAAGAAACCGGTGAAGTTGCCGATGATACACGCATAAAGGCCGCATTGCCAACAATAAAATATGTTCTTGAAAATGGTGGAAAAGCCATTCTCGTATCTCACCTTGGACGCCCAAAAGGCAAGAAGGATCCAAAATATAGTTTAAAACCGGTGGCTAAGAGATTGGAACAACTCCTTGGAAGAACCGTTAGCTTTGTAGATGACTGCATCGGTGAAGGTGCAAAGAAGGTTATAGAGGCTATGAAAGAAGGGGAAGTTGTCTTACTAGAAAATGTTCGTTTCTACCCCGAAGAAAAGAAAAATGATCCGGAATTCGCAAAAAAATTGGCTTCTCTTGCCGATATTCATGTGAACGACGCTTTCGGTACCGCTCATAGGGCGCATGCTTCAAACGTTGGTGTTGCACAATACTTGACAAGTGTTGCTGGTTTTTTAATGGAAAAGGAAATCGCGATGCTTGGCAAAGCCGTTGCCAATCCGGAACACCCTTATGTGGTTATACTTGGAGGAGCGAAGGTTTCAGATAAGATAGGTGTTATCACCAACCTGTTGAAGAAGGCTGACAGAATATTGATCGGTGGTGCCATGATGTTCACATTCCTGAAGGCACTTGGAAAACAGGTTGGCGATTCACTTGTTGAGGAAGATAAGCTCGAACTGGCCAAGGAGATTATGGAAGAAGCTAGCAAACGTGGTGTAGAGTTCGTTTTACCGATTGATACTGTCATAGCGAAGGAAATCGAAGCCGGTGCTGAGAGCAAAGTTGTGAGAATTGATGATGGTATTCCCGAAGGTTGGAAAGGCCTGGACATAGGCCCTGAGACGATAGAACTCTTTAAGAGTAAACTCAAAGGTGCAAAAACGGTTGTGTGGAATGGGCCCATGGGTGTCTTTGAAATTGATGATTTTGCCAAAGGAACGGAAGAGATCGCAAAAGCTCTCGCAGAGCTGGAAGACGCAACAACCATCGTTGGCGGAGGCGATAGCGCGGCTGCGATAAATAAATTCAATCTTGCAGATAAGGTCAGCCATGTTTCTACCGGTGGTGGAGCTTCCCTGGAAATGCTGGAAGGTAAGGAACTTCCTGGCATAGCCAGTATTGCAGACGCTGATGAAAAAAAAAACGACGGGTGATGGTTGCTGGTAACTGGAAGATGAACAAATCCCCCACGGAAGCTAAACTTTTTGCCGGTTTGCTAGCTTCAAAGATTGGAAAAGAAACGGTTGTGGATATTGTCGTTTTCCCACCGGCAATAGATATACCCTTTGTTGTTGATGTACTAAAAGACACCAATATTGGCGTGGGAGTTCAGAATGTTCACCCGAAAGAAAAGGGAGCTTTCACAGGAGAGACCTCGTTGCTGATGGTTAAAGATCTCAATGTAGAATATGTTCTTGTTGGTCATTCTGAGCGCAGACATATATTTGGAGAAAGTGATGAGTTCATCAATGAAAAGGTAAAAGCGGTATTATCCGCGGGTTTGAGGCCTGTTTTTTGTGTTGGTGAAACATTGGAAGAACGTGAAAAGGGACTTACTAAAAATGTACTTGAACGTCAGGTAAGGCTTGGACTTTTTGGTTTAGAGAAAGAGGATGTTGTTAATACAGTAATAGCATATGAACCAGTATGGGCAATTGGAACAGGTGTTGTGGCCACCCCGGAACAGGCGGAAGAAGCAATGGCTTTCATAAGATCGCTGCTCGGGGAGCTTTACGGTATGGAAACTGCTGAAAATGTACGAATACTTTATGGCGGTAGTATAAAACCCGAGAATTTTGATGCACTTATACGCCTTAAGAACGTGGATGGAGGGCTCGTGGGCGGCGCGAGTCTCAAAGAAAGTTTTATAGAATTAGTTGAAATCGCGAAGCGTTACGTATAGGAAAAATGGATTTTCTTTTGAAGCCGTCCTCAGTGGACGGCTTTTCTGTCTGTAGATGATGAAAATGCTATAATTCTTCACAGGGGGTGAAAAGTATGAGCTTACATGAAGAACTTGAACTTGTAATTGACAAAATGGTTGAGGAATTCAACAAACTGAAAAAGGAGAACGAGCAGCTCTGGAGTCAGCTGGAGGCCCTTGAGAAAGAGAAAGACGAGCTGGAAAGCAAGGTTCGTGAGCTTGAACTAAAAATCCGGACGGATAATGAAGTCATCGGTTCGCTGGTAGAAAGAATTCGTAAGAACCTTTCCGGACAGAATTTTTCACAACAGGAGGAAAAAACTGAATGAAAAGACCTGTTGTTTTAAAGCTGGGTGAGAAAGAGTTTCAGTTTTTAACAACTGAACCACCCGAAATCGTTGATAAAGTGTTTGAAGAAATTCAACAGGAATATGCTTTGCTGGAAAAAGAAGTTGAAAAAGCTGGCTTTGAAAGAATTCTTGTGGCGCTTCTGGTAAATGTCACCAACGATCTTGTGAAAACACAGAATGAATTACGCAGGCTAAAGGAAAAATACGATAGCGTTCTCGATGAATATTACAAAGGACGTGGAAGAGTTGATAGGAAAGGTTGATATTGGAATCTTCGATTCGGGTATTGGGGGCATCACGGTTCTGCGAGAATTAATGAAATCCGTGCCAACCGGCGTAAGATTTCATTATTTTGGCGATACTGCGAGAGTGCCGTACGGCTCCAAACCACCTTCCGAGATAAAAAAGTATGTGCACCAGGTTTTTGATTTCTTTCGAAGCCTTTCGGTTGAGGCAATAGTGACGGCCTGCAATACCTCTGACTCTATTCTCTCAAAAGAGGAGAAAAAGAGTCTCGAGGTACCTTTTTTAGTATCATAGATCCTGTGACTGAAGCATTGAAGAATGATCTTCCTATCAATTCTTCGGTGGCAATTATCGGTACGCGAAATACAATCAAACGTTCCCTTTACCTGAAGAAATTAATAGGAAGCGATAACATATGTCGAATATCCCAGAAGGCGTGTCCCCTCTTTGTTCCACTTGTAGAGGAAGGGGTATGGGAAGGAACGCTTGCAGAGACAATCGTCAGGTATTATCTGAGAGGAATCAAGAGGTTCGCACCGGATTACCTGATACTCGGTTGCACCCACTATCCCTTCCTTTTGAAGCCCATAAAAACCTATCTGGGAGAGGATGTTAAGGTTGTTGATCCAGCTGAATACGTTGCCAGAGAGTTTAAAGCATGGATTGAAAATCAGCAAAACGATGTTGATTCTACCGTGGTGTTTTATGTTACAGGTGAGGTTGTGTCTTTCACTGAATCTTTGAAAATGATGGGATTTGATAACGCAAAGATAGACAGCGTGAAACATGTAGATATTTCCTCGCTTGAAGAAGCTCTGTGGCAGACGAGGTGAATTTAATGATAACAAGAAATCTGATAATCATCACCGGTATGTCCGGAGCCGGAAAGTCTTCTGCGCTTAGTTTTCTCGAAGATCTTGGCTTGTTTTGCGTTGACAACGTTCCACAAACGGTATTTATGGAACTTGTAGAGATGCTCAGAGATTCTAAGATAGATAGCCTTGCTATTGTGATGGATGTCCGTTCCATTTCAAAGTTTGGTCAGATCGGAAAATTGATAGATAAATTGCGAAACATGAAGGATATAAACACAAAACTCATATTTCTTGATGCTGATGACGATGTTCTGGTCTATAGGTATCGCAAGACCAGGCGTGCACACCCTCTTCAAAAACAATATCCCCTAGAAGAGGCGATAAAAGTAGAAAGGGGAATGCTTTCGGAATTAATGAAATTGTCTGATGTTGTGATAAATACCTCCAACATGGAAATACAGGAGATGAGGAACCGTATCCTCCAGGTATTGGAGAAAATTAACAGTGAACTTCCTCCGATACGGGTGATTGTTGAAAGTTTCAGCTTTGGTGCAGGTATTCCACTTGATGCGAATCTTGTTTTTGACGTGAGATTTCTACCCAACCCGTATTATATTAAAGAGCTATCAGGATTAACAGGGTTGGATAAAGAAATAGAGGAGTTTATCGAGTCTTTCGAAAGTTTTTCAAAGTACTTCGAGAATTTGCTTGGCGTTTGTAAAATTACCATAGAACAATTTCTGAGAACCGGTCGTAATCAGTTGAAGATAGCCGTAGGCTGTACTGGTGGAAGGCATAGATCTGTATATGTCGCGCAGAAACTCTATCAGGCTTTGAAAGAAGATAAAAAACTAAAATTGAAACTTAACCACAGGGAGCTTCTGATATGAAACGCATAGTTGTTATAGGTGGCGGAACAGGGATCAGTACCGTCGGCAGGGCACTGAAATCGCTGCCCTTTAATTTGACATTTATCGTTACAATAACCGATGATGGTGGTAGCTCCGGGTTACTGAGAAGAGATTTATCAATTCCACCACCCGGAGATATAAGAAACAATCTGATAGCACTGGCAGATGATGAAGAACTTTTAACAAAGATTTTTTCTTTCAGGTTTCGGTCTCCTGAACTGAAAAACCATTCACTGGGGAATCTAATAATTGCGGGATTAACAGAATTGCTTGGAAGTTTTCCCGAAGCCGTTGCTGCAGCATCGCGTTTGTTAAAGATCAATGGTACCGTATTGCCTGTGGCCGATGGTCTGGTACATCTAATTGGAAGGCTTGCAAATGGGGAACACGTTGTTGGAGAAACAGAAGTATCCAGACATGGAAAAGAGATAATAGAACTTATGCTGGATCCAGAGATTGAAGCATTGCCTCAAGTTCTGGAGGCAATAGGAGCAGCGGATGCTATCTTTATCGGCCCGGGAAGTCTTTTGACGAGCATAGTTCCAAATTTTCTGGTAAAAGGAGTTAAAAAGGTCCTGCAGAGTTCCAATGCTCCAAAGGTTTTTATAGCTAATCTCGTTACCCAGCCTGGTGAAACGGACGGTTTTTCATTGAGAAAACATGTGGAAATTGTTGAGAAGTATTCAGGAATAAAACTGGATAAGATATACTGGACTGACGTTAGTAAATTTACCGGAAAAACCCTAAAAAGGTACATCGAGAAAGGGTATTTCCCTGTGATCAATGATATGAAAGAAGACCCTCGTACCGTAGAATTACCTGGGGTTGAGGAAAGATTGATTGTTGATAACAGACGCAAGAAGGTTCTAAGACACTCGCAGAAGGATATCTTGTTTATAGCGAGGGATTTAAAACTTCTGGAGGAATGTCAAGAATGAGTTTCTCTGAGAATGTTAAAGAAGAATTGTATCATCTTCCTTTGGAAGATAGTGCCGAAGCTAAAGCTGAGTTCTTCGGCTTCGTAAAATCAAGAGGAGCACTCAGGATACGTTCAAACAACACCTTTCTGGTCATACCTTTGGGATCGATATCGAGTCTGAAACGCCTTTATCTGTTGAGCAAGTTTCTTGACCTTTCTCTTTTTGAAACGCAGGTAAAGGAAACCCTGAGATTCAAACATGTTCGTGGCGGAGAAATAATCTATCGTTTTTCGGATGTAGAAAAGCTCTTAAAGATGGCAAAAATATCGATTACCGGTGATTCTCTACCACCTCTGGTTAAAAAGGATCCCGTGTATTTTGGAGCCTTTGTCAGGGGATTGTTTCTAGCTGGCGGCTCCATTGTAGATCCCTCTAAGGGGTATCATCTCGAAGTAATACTCGATACAACGAGAGAGTTTGTCGAAAGATTGAAAGCGCACCTATGGAGCGCTTTCAACATAAAGTCCGGGATAGTTACCGTGAGAAATCATTTCAAGCTCTACCTAAAAAGCTCTAGAGACATCATCGAGCTTTTATCTCTTATGGGGGCTTTCCGTGTTGTCGCTGTTTTACAGAAAGCTGTGGAGGTTCGCCAGATACGAAGTGATGTTAGCAGGACACTGAACTTTCTCACTGCAAACGCGAATAAATCCGGTCAGGCGATGGCCAGGCAGGTAAAAGCTATTCGGCTTATAGAAGAAAAGATTGGATTGGATAGATTGCCCGAAGACCTGAGAAAAATTGCAGAACTCAGGTTAGAGTATGAGGATTTGAGTTTGCGCGAACTTGGCGAACTTATGGATCCTCCCATGAGTAAGTCGGCTGTTTATAATAGGTTCAAAAAGATAATCAAAATCGCGGAGTCACTGGGGGGATTAGATGAAATGCCCGTTTTGTAACAGCGAAGAAACGAGAGTAATCGATACACGACTCACAGATGACGGTCATGTTGTTCGTAGACGAAGAGAGTGTGAGCATTGTGGAGGACGATTCACAACTTACGAACGTTTTGAACAAAAACCGATTTTTGTGGTAAAAAAAGGTGGTCAACGCGAAAGATTTGATAGAAATAAGGTTTTGAATGGTATTTTGAAAGCCTGTGAAAAGAGACCTGTTTCCATAGAAGAAATAGAGAACATGTCAAGCGAGATCGAGCAGGAGGTCTTGCGATCCGGCAAGGCTGAAATCAGCTCGAAGGAAATAGGTGAGATGGTTATGGAAAAATTGAAAAGAAAAGATCGTGTGGCGTACGTCAGGTTTGCATCAGTTTACAAAGAATTCAGAGATTTGGACCATTTCATGGATATAATAAGGGAGCTAAAGGACGAACTGAAGAAGCGCGACAGGAGGGATTAAGGTGTCTAAAAAGAATGTGATTTACCTTACGAAAGAAGGTTATGAAAACCTGAAAAATGAATTGAATACGCTGAGAAAGAAGTTGATGTACGAGGTTGCAGAAAGAATAAAAGAAGCAAGAGAATTGGGAGATCTCAGCGAGAATAGTGAATATGATGAAGCAAAAAACGAGCAAGGAAAGATAGACAGCAGAATCAAAGAACTGGAATACATCCTTGACAATGCCGAAATTATAGAGGATGATGGGGATAATAGTGTTGTAAAACTCGGCGCGAAGGTCAGGCTGAGAAATTTAAAAACAAACGAAGAGATTGAGATAAGAATTGTCAACTCACAGGAAGCCGATATATTCGAGAACAAAATCAGTGCTGACTCACCAATAGGTAAGGCTGTTTTAGAAAGAAGCGTCGATGATGAAGTTGTTGTAAGAACACCTTCTGGAATTATTAAGTACAAGATAATAACCATCAGCAGGTAGTGGGAGGTTGGCAAATGAACGAACAAATAAGACAACATAAACTCAATGAGATAGAGGAACTTCGTTCCATGGGGATAGAACCGTATCCTCATCATTTCGAAAAGACCCATAGTACCAGTGATATCCGCAAAGAATATGATATGCTTCAGCCATCGGAAACCAAAGAAGATACAACCATTTCAGTTGCAGGAAGAGTGATGGCTCTCAGGCATCATGGTAAATCATCGTTCTTTGTCTTGAAGGATAGCGATGGAAGAATACAAGCATATATCAGAAAAGATTCCGTTGGCGACGAAGCATTCAAACTTTTCAAGAAATATGTCAGTATCGGAGATTTTGTTGGTGTAAAAGGGTTCCCGTTTAAAACCCACACAGGTGAACTGTCTATTTTTGTTAAGGATTTCAAGCTCCTGTCCAAAGCTATAAGAACGATGCCTGAAAAATGGCATGGAATAAAGGACAAGGAAATAATTTATAGGCAGAGATACGTGGAAATGATTGCCAGCGATGACGCCATTAAAAGATTCAAGATCAGATTCGAGCTCCTCAGACGTGTTAGAGAGTTTCTTAATGCAAGGGGTTTTATAGAAGTAGAAACGCCGATCCTTCATTCTGTCACCGGTGGAGCTTCCGCAAGACCATTTGTGACCCATATCAACGTTTTTGATTCGGATATGTACCTGAGAATCGCTGAGGAGCTATATCTCAAAAGATATCTAGTGGGCGGATTTGAGAAGATATATGAAATTGGAAAGAATTTCAGGAACGAGGGAATGTCTTATAAACATCATCCGGAGTTTGTCATGATGGAACTATATCAGGCTTATGCCGACTACAACGATATTATGGACCTTACCGAGGATCTTATAAGCACCGTCGTAGAGCAGCTCACAGGTTCCACGAAGATCGTTTATCAGGGTAAGGAAATAGATTTTGCCAAACCATGGCCGCGTATCAAGATGGCTGATTTCATCAAAGAAAAGCTCGGAGTTGATATACTTGAAGATTCCGATGAAAGGTTAATTGAGGTTCTTGAGAAACATAACAGTGTTCCTGAGATCAAAGAAAGAGGCCATCTCATAGAAAAGTTATGGGATCTTGTTGAGGATGATATTGTACAACCTACCTTTGTTGTTGAACATCCTGTCATCATTTCTCCACTTGCGAAGGTCCACAGAGAAGATCCGAGGGTAACAGAAAGGTTTGAATTAATTATAAATGGCATGGAATGTGCGAACGCCTTTAGTGAACTCAATGACCCAATCGAACAGTACAGGAGATTCCTCCATCAGGCTGGATTAAGAGAAGCCGGTGATGCCGAAGCACAAATGATGGATCGTGATTTCATACGCGCTTTGGAATATGGCATGCCCCCAACTGGAGGTCTTGGGATTGGTTGGGACAGGATTCTCATGTTCGTTACCGATTCTCCCACCATACGCGATGTGATTCCCTTCCCGCTGGTAAGGCCGTTGAGTTTTGAAGAAGAGGAGAAAATTGTTACCGATGCAGAGGAAGAGGAAAGCTGAGGAGGGATTTTATGACTCTGTATGAGAGGATACAGGCTGAACTAAAGCAGGCTATGAAAGACAAGGATTCCGTGAAGATGAATACCTTGAGAGCTGTGGTAGCCGCTGCAAAAAATTACCTTGTGTCTTCCGAGAAGGCACGTGAAAAAGGCATAACCGATGAGGTCCTTTTGGATCTCATAATGAAAGAAGCGAAGAAAAGAGAAGAATCAATAGAAGCTTACAGGAAGGCAAAACGTGACGACCTTGCCGCACAGGAGGAAGCGGAACTTAAGATCTTAAAGGCATTTTTGCCAGAGATGATGAATGAAGAAGAGATAAGGGAACTCGCCCTAAAAACAATCGATTCTGTTGGTGCAAAAGGTCCATCGGACCTTGGGAAGATAATGAGAGAGATTATGCCAAAAGTCAAAGGAAGGGCCAACGGGAAAACAGTCAACAGAATCGTCAGGGAGCTTCTGGAAAGCAAGTAATATGAAGGTAGATATATTGACAGCAGAAATCGGGAGCACCACAACGGTGCTCTCGGCGTTTATTTCCGACGGCTCTGGAAAGTTGAAGTTTTTGGGTCAGGGCGAGTTTTATACAACGGTCAATGAAGGAGACGTAACAATAGGAATCGAAAAAGCGATTGATGTTTTGAAGCACCGGCTTAACGAAAGCAAACTTGATTACGAATTGCTGCTGGCTACGAGCAGTGCTGCTGGCGGTTTGAAAATGACGGTGCACGGGCTGGTTTATGATATGACCGTTAAGGCTGCAAAGGAAGCTGCTCTTGGTGCTGGGGCAGTTATCAAATACGTTACTGCCGGAAAGATGACAGAGCATGATCTTGAAAAAGTTCTGGAGATTGATCCGCGTTTGATCCTACTTGCTGGAGGAGTCGATTACGGAGAAAGGGAAACTGTTCTGCACAACGCGGAGATGCTCGCAAAACTCCCGCTGAATGTTCCGATTATTTATGCCGGCAATATTACAGCCGCTGAGGAAGCCCAAAGGGTTCTTGAAGCATCGGGAAAGGAAGTTTTGGTAACAGAAAATGTTTATCCACGAATTGACCAGTTGAACGTTGAACCAACCAGGAAAATTATCAGGGATGTCTTTGCGAAACATATAGTAAAAGGTCCTGGAATGGACAAAATCTATTCTATTGTTGGTAGAAATGTTATCCCGACGCCGGCGGCGGTAATGCTCACAACCGAATTGCTGGCTGAGGAGTACGAAGATGTCCTTGTGGTAGATATAGGCGGTGCAACAACGGATGTTGATTCCTATACCAGTGGAGATCCTGAGATCCAGAAGATTCTTATAGCTCCTGAACCTCTTGCCAAGCGTACGGTTGAAGGGGATCTAGGGGTTTTTGTTAATGCGAAGAATGTGATTGATTACATAGGAAAAGACGCGTTGATGACAGAATTCAACGATTTTGAAGAGATAATCAGGGAGATATCGCCATATCCGAAGAATTCAAGAACGGAAACGTTCATTTCTCGTCTGGCAAAATACTGTTTTGAAACCTCAATCCGGCGTCATGCGGGAAGGATCAGGCAGTTGTATGGTCCCCTCGGCCGTGTTGAAGTGGCCGAAGGAAAAGATTTAACGGCAATAAAACTTTTGGTTGGTACCGGAGGGGTGCTGACACGGTCTAAATACCGCTGGGAAGTAATGAAAACAGTTTCCACACTTTCGAGACGCTATAATAGAGAACTGCTACCGCGACCCGAGGTGCGTGTTGCCAGTGATAAACACTATATTTTTGCGGCTTTGGGGGTCATCTCAACAGTTGATAGGACGGTGGCCAGGGAGCTATTGAAAGAGGATATAGAGTTTCATGATTGTTAAATCTTACAGAAAACAAATAAAGGGAGCATTTGCTCCCTTTATTGCTTTTATGGAGCGGGCGACGGGACTCGAACCCGCGACCCTCAGCTTGGGAAGCTGATGCTCTACCAACTGAGCTACACCCGCACACAAAGAGATTTTAGCACCCGGGATATCACATTGTCAAGGTGAAAATAGCTCTCTTACTCTATTTTCAGGGATTGTATAATGAACAACCAATGTATTCTTCGAGAGTTTTAAGAGTTCTTCTAGTTCCAATCTTATGTCGTTGTTAAGTTCTTCGACGTTTAGCATAGTTACTTTTCCCTTTAGTATTATAGGTTCTATTGAAAGATAGATGTCTGTAACGAGTTTGTTTTTCAAAAAAAGCGTATATATCTCTCTTCCTCCACCTATGACTATATGTTTGAAACCAAGTCTTCCAATCTTGCTGATCAGGATTTCAGGTTCATCGTTGGTAAATAAAAGATTTTCAGTTGAATGAAATTTCTCGGGAGTTCTTGTGAGAATGACATTCAATCTTTTCGGCAGAGGTTTACCAATAGTTTCGAAGGTTCGTCTTCCGAAAATCACGACTCCAGCGGATGTAGTAATTTTCTTGAAGAACTTCCTGTCATCCGGGGATGACCAATCTACATCGTAATCGGAATCTCTTGAAATAAGACCATTGACTGAATTAACAGCGACAATACTGATTTTCATTCTTTCTCCTCCGCCACTATATGACGAACTATGGCTTCCGAACGCGGGAAAATAACGTCCATCTCTTCTTCGAGAAGAAGTTTTATCGATCCGTTTAGTTTTGTTTTTTCGAATTTTATGAAATCAGATGGATTAATTTTATGCGTTTTATCTTCAAAAAGTACACTGATTGGATTACTGCGGGCGTTGAGTATTTCTACAAACTCTCCGTCGTTTGAAATGACAATGGAAAGGTGCTCAGTTTTTGATCCGGGTACAGGTAAGGTAAAGGTGAGCTCCATAGGAAATTTTGTAGAGATAATCTCTAGAAAATCTTTTGTGTAGTTTCGAAGAATGCCAATGTACTCATTCCATTGATCATCTCTAAAAACCTCATAGACTATCTTTTTTCCAATGAGTTTCTCCAGAAGTGGGTCATAGGAATTTCCAATGTAATCAACAAAGCTTTCTCCCATCTTTTTGACGTATTTTTGATTGCTGGATAACACTGAACTTTTCGGTGCGACCCTTCCAAGAAAAACACTGAAGGTTTCTAAAACAGCATCTCTTACTGCGGCAAAGAAATTCCTGATCCCTCGTCTTATTCTCACAAGAAGACCGGATTTAAAAACAAGGCTCTTCAGTTCCCTTGCTTTTTTCTCAGTTTCGTCCAGATCCGAAATGGGTCTGAAAACACCAAAAAGAGTTGCATATTCCGGTTTGTAAAGAATAAAAGCCTTTTCTTTGTGCATTGGGTTTTCATGGGGGCGTGGGTAGTTCAATATTATCCCTGTACTTTCGAGCTCCATCTTTCCCCAGATGGTTTTTCCATTTTTCAACAGAACAATGATGGGAAATTTGTTAAAATCTTTTAGGCACCGGTCTTTTATTTTGGATTTCACATACCCGGCTATGAATGTTGATGTGAAAATGATTATAATCGTTATAGCAAGAGTATTCATCGCATCACCTCGAGAGAATTGTACCAGACTTTGAAAAACCCGGAAACAGTGAAGGTGTCAAAAATGATGATGATAATTGTTAAAAGATATGTGATACGTGGCTTATGATTTGTGAATCCCGAATCCTGATTTCGAGTGAGTAAGAAAAAATTTTTTGGGGAGGATTTATGAAAGAAAAAAACGTTATCATAATAATTACTGTATTTACCATCCTGTTAGTACTTACTGCTTGTAATAATAAAGTTTCTTCTATTCCAGAGATACTGAATGTTATTATCGAAGGTTCCAATGTGAGCTTGGAGCTAAAACAGGTTGAGAAATCGGAGTTTCTCCTTTCTGTCGACACTCTTCCTGAAAGTCTATCCGATGGTATTAGATTTTCGGGCTCCATGGTTACCGTAAAAGTTACGGAACCTGGCACACACACGCTTTATCTTTATGTCGTTAAAAGAGGAAAATTAATTGGGACCCCAAAAACACTGGTTGTCGAAACATATGAAAATCGACTTTTGCCACCAGAATTTAACTATTCGCTTCTGTACGGGAAATTAAGAGTGCAGCTTAGTTCCAGGCAGTTGGGGATTGAAAGTTATGTGGTTGAACTCAATGGGGTAACCTATGAAAGTAAATACGGTACTTTCGAATTCACTCCGGTCAAAGGGGACAAATTGGAACTGGGGTTTTATGTGCAACGTACCAATGGTGAGAAATCGGATAAGAAGAGAGTTTTACTTGACTTGAGTGAAGATACACCGCCCACTGTCAGAATAAAACTGCCGTCACCATACACAGGTGATCGAATTCCAATGGTTGTTTTTGACGATTGGGATGATTCGGAAGACATAAAAGTTGAAAGTAATGCCGATGGTCTTCCGCTTCTTTTTGATGGTAAATATCTGATACCATTGTTTACTCTGCCAGCGGGGGACCATATTTTGAATATAAAAGTGACGGATAATGGCAAAAATGTTTCGACAACAAAATTCGAGATCCATGTTGTCAAGAAATTTTCGACCAGGGTTCCGACACTTTACATTGAAGAAGGGGGAGCTTTCAGAAAGGCCAGCTGGCAAAGTGATGTCAAAGAACTGGAATTGGAACATTTTTCTCAGGGACTCTGGAGGGTTCTTACGAGATTGAAAGGTGAACAAAGGTTCATGAAGATAAAAAAGGAATGGATAAGTGATGGTGGAGATTTGTATCGAATTACAGCGTTAGCAACGGATGCTCGTTATCTTCCGTCAATTCCCGTGTTTGCAAAAAAAGAAAGTGTGAGAAGATTGACCAGCGAAAATATTCTTTCGCTGTACGGGGATGATGTGCTTTTCAGTGCTGGCAACACATATCGTTTTCTTGGAAACGTTGCAGTCTGGGAAGGAAAACTCCTGAGGGTGGAGCCATCAGTTACGTGTACTTTCAGCCGTGGCGGAAAACTTCTCGTTAAGGGAACAATGGAAGTCGATGGCAGGAAAGGAAGGATTTCTTTTACCTCCCATACAGCGTTCAGCGAGATAAAGGTAGAAAGAGGTGGTATATTTATTGCACGTGGTGTTGATTTCAAGAATGTTTCAATAGATGCCAGGGATGCTGCAATAATCGTTCTGGATGATTGCAATATTCAGGGGAACGTGAAGATTTCAGCCTCAAGCGTGCAGATATATAATTCTACTTTACGCGGCGAGATATCATTTGACTCAATTCAAGAGTTTTATCTTCTGTCTTCTCAGCTCCAAACCGATTCTCTCAATTTTTCGAATATCAAAAAGAGTACAGTGGTTAACAGTACACTTGAAGCCTCCGAAGTAACTGTGCAAGATTCTATCGTGCAATTTTTCGATGCGATGTTTAAAACACAAACTATGTGGATTAGAAGTCTAAGCTCGGTAAATCTCTCATTCGGGAATTTGTCGGTGAGTAACATCCACGTGAGCAATGCGTCGAAACTTTATCTGGAAGGAGTAGAAGTTTCAGACAATGAAGTGCCAGCAGTTGTAGAGTCTTTCTCAAGAATAATAGTGGTTAACAGTGAATGTTGTGCTTTAGAAACATCTGTTGATGATACTTCGGAGATTGTTATTTATAATAGTGGTGATAGAAGTGTTCAGAGAATTCGATGACAGTGTTTTCGAAGGGCTTTCCTTTGATTATTCTTCGAAGGATGCACGTATCAATCATGCAACGGTTTTGCTTGCGTGGTATTGCGTTCTGCCGAAAGCTACAAAGAGAGTACTGGAGCTTGGTACTGGTTCCGGGGCTATTTCCATATACCTGGCTAGAAAGTATGATGTTGAGATTACAGCAATAGATGTTGATGAAGAATTAATAGAGATAGCGCACAAAAACGCAAGAGTGAATAATGTAATGGATAAAGTAGAATTTCTGCAACTATCCTCTGCCATGGCTGTAGAAAAGTTCCCTGCTGGAAGTTTCGATGTTGTGGTTTCTAATCCTCCTCATTTTGCCCATGAAGGTATTGAAAGCCCTTCTCAGCGCAGAAATTCATCCAGGCGGCTTACAATTGAAGGGATAAAGGAGTTTGCTCAAGCAACTGGTAGACTTCTGAAGAGTAGAGGGGCGTTCTTTTTCATTCTTCATCCTAGAGACCTTACCAGGTGGCTAAGTGCATTCGAAATGAACAACCTTGGTGTTCACCGTTTGAGATTTGTGTTTGGCACAGCCAACAAACAATCACAGCTTGTTCTGGTCAAAGGAAGAAAGAATTCAACTTCCGAGGTGGTGGTAGAACCACCAATTATTTTGAGAAAAGGGAGGAGCTAGTAGTGTTTATTTCCTTTGAAGGTATAGATGGTTCCGGCAAATCAACCCAGGTAGCCCTCTTTCGTGAATACCTCGAAAGGAATTCGATGGAGTATGTTTTCATAAGAGAGCCCGGAGGTACGCAGGCAGGAGAGGATATAAGAGAGATTCTTTTGCACAACGAGTATAAACTTTTCCCGGAAACAGAGCTGCTGCTCTTCATGGCTTCACGTGCACAGATTGTTCGCGAGGTTATAATTCCTGCATTGAAAAAGAAAAAATTGGTCCTCGCAGATCGGTTTCTCGACTCTTCCGTTGCATATCAGGGTTATGGAAGAGGATTGTCTATTCAGATGGTTACAACATTGAATGAATTCAGTACCGGAGGGGTGACGCCACATTTAACATTGTTTATAGATGTGCCAGTCGATGTAGCTGTAAAACGCATGCGAAGAGAAAAGAAACATGATAAAATAGAAATGGAAAGTTTAGATTTCTTCAAAAGGGTAAGACAGGGCTATCTAGAACTGGCAAAACGGGATCCGAAAAGGATTCTAGTAATAGATGGAACGATGAGTGTAGAAAAGATACACGAACAGGTAGTGAAGGAATTTCTTCTTTGCCTCAAAAAGCTGGGGCACGGTCTGTAACCGGAGGTGATACGATGTATTTCGATAAATTTTCTGAGGGAGCCGCACAGGTATTTGTGGCTGCCCAGGATGAAGCAAGGAGCCTGGGGCATCCATATGTTGGAACGGAACACTTATTACTCGCTATATTAAAGGTGAACTCTGGAACCACTTCTCAATTACTCAAGGGATACTCCATAACGTATGAGCGTGTTCTGAGGGAAGTAACATCTATGGTTGGAACGAACATTCGGCAATCAGTGGTTGGTTCCCCTCAAATGACTCCACGTGCCAGACGCGTCATCGAGCTGGCCAATGACGAGTCAAGAATGCTGGGACAGGACAAAATAGATGTTGAACATATAATGTTAGGTATAGTTCGCGAAGGTGAAGGAATAGCTGCTCACATCTTGAAACAGATGGGTGTCAATCTTGGCAAACTGAGAAAACAACTCATAGAAAATATTACGAGTGACTGGGACGAGTCTACAACGGGCGGACGTTCTTTTGGTGCTCAGCAATCAAGCATGGCTACTTCTTTGAAACAACTGGAAGGATTTGGAACGGATTTGACCGCTCTGGCGCGTGCGGGAAAACTCGACCCCATAATCGGACGTGATGTTGAAAAGCAGAGATTAATGGAAGTGCTCTCCAGGAGGAAGAAAAACAACCCCGTTCTCATAGGAGATCCGGGTGTAGGAAAGACCGCTATCGTGGAAGGACTCGCGCAGATGATTGTCAATGAAGAGGTTCCAGAGACCTTGAAAAATAAAGCAATTTTTGCTCTTGATGTTGCTTCGTTGATTGCCGGTACAAAATACCGTGGAGAGTTTGAAAAGCGTTTGAAGAAGCTCATACAGGTTGTAAAGAATAATGGGAACATAATCCTTTTCATTGATGAACTTCACACGATAGTTGGTGCTGGTTCTGCCGAGGGTGCTGTCGATGCCGCTAATATATTGAAACCAGCTCTGGCAAGCGGCGAGATAAGATGTATAGGTTCTACAACTCCTGATGAATACAGAAAATACGTTGAAAAGGACGCTGCCTTGGAAAGACGTTTCCAGAAGATTTATGTTTCTGAACCCACGGTCGAGCAGACAATCGGAATTCTGAGAGGCATCAAGCACAAGTATGAGGCACATCATAAGGTCTACTATACTGATGCCGCGTTGGAAGCTGCTGTTTTATTGTCTCACAGGTATGTCAGTGACCGCTTCCTCCCGGACAAAGCGATAGACATTATCGATGAAGCTGGTGCACGTGCCAGACTTAGAAAACTAACTGTACCATCTTATTTGAAAGAACTTCAGAAAAAGATAGAGAAGCTCAGGCTTGAGCGAGAAGACGCGGTTTCTCGACAGGATTACGAGCATGCAGCAGAACTAAAAGAAGAAGAAAGGGTTTTGATGAAAACCTATAAGGACGAATACAATAATTGGCGTGAGAAGGTTGACTCAGAAATTGTTCAAATAAGTGAAGAAGAGGTTGCTGAGATTGTTTCTAGCTGGACCGGTATCCCGCTGAAGAAATTGGAGCAGTCGGATAGCGAAAGACTCCTTTCACTGGAAGAGGCTCTTCACAAACGAATCGTCGGCCAGGATGAAGCAATAACGGCAGTTGCAAAAGCCATAAGAAGAGCAAGAAGTGGGCTTAAAGATCCCAGACGGCCCATCGGTACCTTCCTGTTCCTTGGACCTACCGGGGTCGGGAAAACGGAGTTAGCAAAGGCTCTTGCCGAATATCTTTTTGGCGATGAAAAGGCTCTCGTCAGATTCGATATGTCTGAGTATATGGAAAGGTTCTCTGTGTCTCGTTTGATCGGGGCACCACCGGGATACGTTGGATATGATGAAGGTGGAACACTCACCGAAAGAATAAGGAAGCGTCCTTTTTCCATTATTCTTTTCGATGAAATCGAAAAAGCCCATTTCGACATTTTCAATCTACTCCTCCAGATCATGGATGATGGCCGTCTTACTGATTCTCAGGGTCGCAGCGTTGACTTCAAAAACACGATAGTCATAATGACCAGCAACCTTGGTGGTGAGTTTATTAACAAGACGAAGAAAACACTGGGGTTTGTAAGTGCGGCAAATGTTGAGGAAAAAGAGTATGAATCGATGAAAAACTCCGTTCTTGAAGAAGTGAAGAAAACCTTCAGGCCTGAGTTTTTGAACAGGCTGGACGAAATCGTCGTCTTCCATCCGCTGACGAGAGAGCAGATCAAGAAGATTATCGAGATTCTCATTGCGGATACGAGAAAACGGCTTAAAGAAAAGAAAATGGACCTAGTATTATCTGAAGCAGCTCAGGAGTTCCTTGTTGAGAAAGGGTTTGATCCTGTCTATGGTGCGCGGCCATTACGTAGAGCAATTCAGAGATACATAGAAGACCCTCTCGCGGAGGAGGTGCTCAGAGGTAGATTTGAGCCCGGTGACACAATAATGGTTGTAAGGCAGGATGAAAAACTTTCCTTTAAAAAGAGCAAGAAGAAGGTTGAGGTAAAAGCTGGAACATGAGTAGAAAGAAACGAAGGATTTACGTATGTGATGCCTGTGGTTATGAATCTCCCGCGTGGTTTGGAAGATGTCCGAGTTGCGGAACCTGGAATAGTGCGATATCAATGTCAGTTGACAATCACGCAATTATCGAAACAAGCAAAGAAGTGGCAAACATACGTTCGCTATCCGACATTAAAGTTGAGGATTCTCACAGACTTTTCACGGGATTGAATGAGTTTGACAGGGCACTCGGCGGGGGAGTTGTTCCGGGAAGTGTTGTCCTGGTAAGTGGTGAACCCGGCATTGGAAAGTCCACATTGATGCTGCAAGTAGCCGAAAGAATGGTTTCTTACGGAAAGATATTGTATATCAGTGGCGAAGAATCGCAACGTCAAATAAAGCTTAGAGCCCATCGTCTTAAACTCGGAAAGACGGAAAATATCGAAGTAAGTGCGACCACTGAACTTGATTTCCTTGAAAAACTTGATTTGAAGGATTATTCTTTGCTCATATTTGATTCACTCCAGACACTCAGATTATCTAACGTTGCTTCTCTTCCAGGAAGCTTTGTTCAGGTTAGAGAATGTGCAAACTTCGTTGTTTCAAAGGCTAAAGAATCTAATGTTGCGGCTGTTATAGTTGGTCATGTAACCAAAGGTGGTCAGATCGCTGGTCCGAAGTTAGTGGAACATATTGTTGATACTGTTCTTTATTTTGATACCAATAAATCCGGATATCGTTTTCTCAGAACGGTTAAGAACAGGTTCGGTCCATCAGATGAAATTGCTGTGTTTGAGATGACCTCAGATGGCCTGGAAGAGGTTCCGGACATTTCAGATCTGTTCGTTAAAGATTTCATTGTAGCTCCGGGTAACGTGATTACGGCTGTTTCTGAAGGCTCAAAAACCTTTTTGGTAGAGGTTCAATCGTTAGTTTCAAAACCAATATATGGGACACCAAGAAGATTGGCAACAGGTGTTCCAATTGATCGGGTTCTTCTTGTTGCGGCAGTATTGTCAAAACGTGCGAACATTCCATTGGATAATCTGGATTTGTACATAAATATCGCTGGTGGTATCCAGGTAGATGACCCCGGCACTGATCTTGCAATCGCGTTGTCTTTGCTATCCTCGTTTACCAACAAAGCTGTTCCGCAAGGAATGGCTGCATTTGGAGAAATTGGATTGGATGGTACTGTTAGAAACGTTACGGGAAGTAGTAAGAGAATCGATAGATTAAAAGAATCTGGTTTTTCCGAAGTGCTTTCTCCTAATGGAAATATCAGGATACAAAATATTGCTGATTTGGTTCGCTTTGTCGGGGGGATGAGTGATGGATCATAAGGAACTTGCCGAAAGGATTCGTGTGGTTGCTCCTGGAACACAGCTTCGTTTTGCTCTCGATAAGATCGTGGCTGCTAATACTGGGGCACTTATTTTTTTAGTAGATGACTTTGAAAAGTACAAGGATCTAATGCAGGTTGGTTTTTTCCTCAATTGCCCGTTCAATCCCAATAAACTCTATGAGTTATCAAAAATGGATGGAGCAATTGTTGTGGATGAGAGTCTTAACAAAATAATCGCTGCTAATGTTCAGCTGACTCCCGATCCCTCTATTCCTTCTTTACAGACAGGTATGCGCCACCGAACCGCTGAAAGAATGGCACGCCAGACGGGGAAAATGCTTCTTGCTATTTCCAAAAGGCAGGGAACAATCACCATATTTTTTGGTGAGAATTCTCATGTCCTGGCCCCTGTGGAAATTTTGCTTCCAAGAGTCAATCAGGTTATTAGAACGGTTGAACAATACCGCCAAACTTTTGCATACGGTCTTGATCAGATAGACGTGCTTGAACGCGCGAGCGTTTTAACCCTTTACGATGTCTTGAAAACGCTGGAGAAAGGCCTTATGGTTTTGTTGATCTCTAAAGAAGCGGAACTAACCCTTGTGGAACTGGGAAAGTTCGGTCTGCCTTCCCGAATGCAATTGGACGAAATCACCGATGGAATACCGGAAGAGATAGAAAATCTTGTTCTTGATTTTGCCAAAGAACAGGTAACGATCGACAAAATAGAGGAACTCATGGAGAAACTTTTGAGTCTCACAGAGCGTGAGATTTCGAACTATGTGACTCTGGCGAGGGTGCTTGGTTATGACATCTCATCGAGTTCTCAGGCAATGGAATTGAACATGCGCTCCAGGGGTATTAGATTTGTTAGAAAGATTCCGAAAATCCCATTGCAGGTTGCGTTAAACGTGGGAGCAAAATACGGTTCACTTGCCAGACTTCTGAAGACAAGTGTTGAAGAACTTAAAGAGGTCGAAGGAGTCGGAGAAAAACGTGCCCGAGCAATCAGGCACGCCATCGATATACACAACAAACGAGAGGAATTGGAGTAAGTTACAACTCCAGCTTTCTTATTTCGTCATACAGGTTATTGAGTTCTTCTTCAGACAGTTTAGCTGGTTTTCCATTTTCGAGCACTAATTCTCCCTGATTCCAGACATTTTCGATTTTGAAGTCTTGCGAAAATCTCATAACAAACCTTAAAGTGGTTAAATCTTCGAGATTAGCATAACCGATGTCATTTTTGGGGAAAGCTAGAACGATATCAGCCGAAGCGCCTTCTTTTAGAGCGCCCAGTTTCCTATCGAAGAACCTTCTTGCTATTCTGAAATTGTTGTCAAACAAGGTTTTCCTTATCTCATAATCTATCACTTTTATGTCAAATTTTCCGTAGAATCTCTCTGTTAGCAAAATCTGTTGGCTTTCAGAAAAAAGATCAGCATCAAGCAAGCCTGATCCGAGACAAACAAGAATACCTCTTCCAAGGAGACCGGCTATGTTCGGGCTGAACGTACCAGCAAGCATCTCAGAACGAATCGACTTTGTCACGAACATCTGCCTGCTGGCAATAATATCCATATCTGTCTCTGAGAAGTTTCCACCGTAGGTTATACCGCACTCAGGTACAAGCAAACCGTTTTCGAGCAATCTTTCTGTCAGCTGTTCCCCCCAGCGTGATAGGCTGAGGTCGTTGTCCAGTTTCATATCGAAAATGACGAGATTGACGTTCAAATTCCTTGTTATGAAGAACTTAATTTCGCTCAATTCCTCTTCTGTGTACGATGAAAGGTCTGTAATGTAGATCGCCGGCATGAAAAGTTCATCCGGTTCAACTGTTCCCCATGAGTTAAGAACGGTCATAAGGTTCTCTTTATTAACCACCGGACCAACACTCATATTTACCCCGAAATGATGGGCTATTTCTTTGAAATCCTTTGGTTGAACGTCCTCACTATAAGGGATGGGACCAAAGATCGTGGTTGTGCCCCGTTGGAGAGCCCGGATTACTCCTAACATTGTTGAAAGTAGAATCAATCGTCCCCAGGAGTTTTCCTGAACCACATCGATGAGTTTGGAAAAATAATTAACACCGCTTACGTTCTCAACATCGATTCTTCCAGGATAATCAACAATAGAACTGTAAATTCTGTAGTGTGCATTAACCATAGCTGGCAGGACCATACCACCTTTACCATCGATAACCTTATCAGGCATTTCGGGTTTTACTTCATCGGCATGTCCGACCTTTAAAATTCGCCCTTGTTTGAATTGAACAATACCATTTTTTATTATTCTCATTTTTGGGTCATTTGTAAGGATTGCGACGTTTCTAATAATCACGGGATTCACCTCTCTTCTCCCTAAAATTACTCTTAAGCACGTATAAAGCAAAGCTCAAAAGTTTTGGAACAACCTTCAGACGCTTCCGGGGTTCCTGAAGGATACGGAAACACCATTCTAAACCGTGCCTCTGCATCCATTTTGGAGCACGTACCACCTTTCCTGCCAGAACATCAAAAGAGCCGCCAACTCCCATGGCTAAAGAAACACCAAGCTTCTCCCAGTTCCGGGATATCCAGATTTCCTGTTTCGGGACACCCATACCGACAAATAGAAAATCAGCGTTCGACTGATTAATATCATTCACAATTTTAGCATTTTCTTTATCACTAAAGAAACCATTTCTAAACCCCACTACTTTTAATTCAGGAAATTTTTCTTTAAGATTTGTAACAGCCCTTTGTGCAATGCCTTCTTCAGCACCAAGAAAATAGATTTTAAAACCCTTTTTTGAAGATTGGGCACATATTTCCTGCATCAATTCTATACCTGGTATTCTGTTTAAGTTCCTTTTATACAAAAGCTTCACAGCTTTTATAACGCCTGAGCCATCAGGAACCACATAATTGACTTTTTTAAGGGCTTTTTTGTATTCCTCATTATGTAAGTATTCATAAACTATAAGAGAGTTCAAGGTAAGCACAAAATAGCGATTGCCATTTTTTACACCTTCAATAAGATCCTGGGCACATGAGCTAACAGTACCTTCCTGGAGAGGGAAATCGAGAAAATTCAAGGAAGCACCTCCGTATACTAAAAAAGGAAGGCAAAGCCTTCCTTTTATTTTTGTGGTGCCGAGGGCGGGAGTCGAACCCGCACGGGGCTGTCAACCCCAGCGGATTTTGAGTCCGCCGCGTCTGCCAGTTCCACCACCTCGGCCCGCAACACAAATTTACCATTATCTTCGGCATATGTCAAGATTACAAACATTCACTTTCGCAACGGGCGAGTTTATTAGCGAATTATTCGATAAAATATAGAATAATCTTTTAATTTGTCACTGTATGGTAAAATAAAAAATGTTAGACTCGTTATTAAAATCATAGGGAGTTGCACTTTAAAAATGGGGGTGATTTTGTGAGAAAGTTTTTTGTTCTTCTTCTTCTTCTTGTACTCATACTTACCGTGTTCGTATTTGGACGAGACTACGTTACCGTGGGGACCACAGACAAGATAAGGATTCTTGACCCGGCAGATTGTTATGACTACTTCTCCAGCAATATACTGCAGAACACTATGGTAGGCCTTGTTGACTACAAGGTGGGTACCTCTGAGCTTGTACCTTGGCTTGCAGAAAGTTGGGAGATTTCTGAGGACGGATTGGTATACACATTCCATCTGAGAAAAGACGCGTACTTCATGAATGGGAATCCAATTGACGCAAACGCTCTCAAATTCTCAATCGACAGAGTTATAAGGCTCAACGGAGATCCGGCTTTCTTGCTTGCCGATGTTGTTGAAGAGACAAAGGTTGTAGATAAGTACACATTCCAGATAAAGCTTCAATACCCATTCTCAGCTTTCATCGCTGTTTTGGGGTACACAGTAGCCTATCCTGTTGATCCCGCAACGACACCGGCTGACGATTTCTTCTTCAACGCACCGGTAGCATCAGGTCCTTACTACATAGCTGATTGGGAACCAGATGTACAGATTATACTGAAACGCAATCCGAAGTACTTTGGCCCTCCTCCCAAAACAGAGACGATCGTTATAAGGTTCTATCAGAACGCAAGCACTTTAAGGCTCGCGCTTGAAAGCGGAGAAATTGATGTGGCTTACAGAACTCTTGACCCCAGAGATCTCCTTATCCTGAAAATGGATCCGAGATACGTGGTTTACGAAGGTCAGAGTCCTGCAATTCGTGAGCTGGTGCTCAATGTAAAGATGCCCCCATTCGACAACGTAAAAGTCAGAAAAGCTCTCGCTTACGCTGTGGATAGGGATGCTATCGTGAGTGATGTGTTTGCGAATACTGTTGAACCTCTTTACACCCTTGTACCAATTGGAATGTGGTCTCATCTTGATGTGATGCCAAAACGCGATCTTGCAAAGGCAAGAGAGCTTTTGAGAGAACTTGGCTACTCTGAATCCAACCCGCTCGAGATAACCCTTTGGTACACACCCAGCCATTATGGTTCAACCGAAGCGGATGTTGCCCAGGTTCTAAAGGCTTCCATAGAGGAAACGGGTCTTGTCAAGGTCGATATCAAATACGCCGAATGGGCAACCTATATCGACTACTTTGTCAGCGGTTCAATTGGAGCATTCTTGCTTGGCTGGTATCCTGACTACCTTGATCCTGACGATTATCTGTGGCCGTTCCTTTCAAAATCAGGAGCCGCATCCATGGGATCTTTCTATGAGAGTCCCTTTGTAGAAAATCTCATGCTTCAGGCGAGAAAATACTCTGATATTGAGACAAGAACCAGCATAAACAAAGACGTGCAAAAAATCCTCGCCATAGACGTTCCTTACATTCCTCTGTGGCAGGGTAAGCAGTACTGTGTTTCTTATCCTTACGTCAAAGGTGTTGTACTGGAACCTTCTCAGATCTTCAGATACTATTTGCTTTATGTAGAAGAATAAGTTGATTTTTAACCCGGGCCTTTCCCGGCCCGGGTTTTTTGTATTGTGCAGGAGGGGTTGCCGTGTCGTTGAAATGGTACGTGATTACCAGAATACTTTTGGCAATACCAATGTTCTTCATACTACTTCTTTTGATATTCATCGTTCTGAGAATCTTGCCTGGAGATCCAGTGCTCGCAATGCTCGGAGGTAAAGCTCCTATTCAGGTTATCGAACAAAAGAGGCATGAGTTAGGATACGATAAACCTATCATTCAACAGTTTGGAGATTACATCATTGGAGTATTGAAGGGGGATCTCGGTAGGTCAGCTCTGACGAAAAGACCCATCTCTGAAGAGATAGCAAGGAAACTCCCGGCTACCATCGAGCTCACCATCTTTGGCTTCGGAATAGCCTTAATCATAGGTATCTTCTGGGGGGCTGAGGCCACGCGGCATCATGGTGGGGTGATAGATGTAGCCGGACGAATGTACGCCATATTCATATATTCGATCCCCGTTTTCTGGCTGGGGATGCTGTTTCAATGGTTGTTCGGTGTAAAACTGAAATGGTTACCGATAGCTGGTAGGATTTCCCCGCTTTTGAGACCAGAGAAGATTACAGGGCTTTACCTCCTCGATTCCCTGATAACCTGGAATATTCCCGCTTTGAAGGATGCTTTCCTGCATATCATTCTGCCCAGTGTAGCATTGGGCTTAATAATTTCGAGTGTTTTCCTTAGAATGGTACGATCTAATATGGTAGTCATGTTGTCTCAGGACTTCGTAAAGGCCGCAAGGGCGAGAGGAATCAAAGAAAGCAGGGTTATTTACAAACACGCATTAAAAAACGCTTTTGTTCCCATAATGACAGTTATGGGACTTCAATTTGCAGCCCTGATGGCGGGAGCGGTACTTACGGAAACCACCTTTGCATGGCCTGGAATAGGGAGTTATCTTGTTGAGAAGATACGTTACAGAGACTTCCCTGCGATACAGGGTACCATAGCGGTTTACGCTATTATCGTGATTGTTATAAGTATTATTGTGGACATAGTTAATGCTCTCGTAGATCCAAGGGTAAGATATTAGGGGTGATTGTCCTGTGAATGAACTTCAGTGGAGCCCAACGTATAGACTTGGCAAATCTTTAAAAAGGTTTTTCGGTGATAAATCTGGCATAATGGCGTTCATCGGGATAGCGATTCTTGCGACGTATGTTATTATGGCGATCTTTGCACCTTATGTTGCCCCTTATGATCCCGTAAAGAGAACCGGCAGGGCGTTTATGCCGCCGTCGAAAGAGCACCTCTTCGGAACCACAAATCTCGGTTACGATGTACTGAGCAGAATCATTTATGGCGCAAGGATAGCATTGCAAATAGCGCTCCTGGCTGTTGCGGTGGCTGCTGCGATTGGCATTCCTCTGGGTCTCATTTCCGGTTATATAGGCGGTGTATTCGACAGGATACTCACGATGTTTATGGACGCCATATATTCTTTTCCGGGTTTAATTCTTGCTATTGCAATTGCCGCTGTGCTCGGGCCTGGAGTTATAAACGTTGCGTTATCGATAGCTGTAATATATGCACCAACGTATTTTAGAGTCATAAGAAATCAGGTTGCTTCATTGAAAGACCAGCTTTTCGTTGAAGCTGCAAGAGCGATCGGTGCGAAGAATTCAACGATCGTAATGAAGTACATATTGCCCAATGTTTTACCTTCAGTTGTGGTGGTTTTGTCCATGAATCTTGCAGATGCCATCATGACAGAAGCAGGGCTCAGTTTCTTAGGTCTTGGAATAGCTCCACCCACACCTGACTGGGGTTATGATTTGTCAAATGGCCAGAGATTTCTGTTGTTAAATTACTGGTGGATGATTTTGTTCCCCGGTCTCGCTATTATTACACTTGTTCTTGGATTCAGTATGTTCAGTGAAGGAATGAACGAGTATCTGAATCCGAACGTTGGCGAGACCAGGAGGTGAGATAATGAATCTGTTGCAGCTTAGAAACCTGAGTGTCAGATATAAAACTCGCGAAGGGCGTGTCCTGGCAATTGAAGATCTAAGCTTGAACCTGGGAGACAAAGAAACACTTGGGATCGTCGGGGAATCCGGATGTGGTAAATCAACCCTTGGTGGAGCGATTCTCGGTATTCTTCCAAAAGAGACGAAGGTAACAGGAAAAATTCTTTTTGATGGAAAAGATCTAGTTTCACTGGATAGAAAAACGTTGAGAAAAATACGTGGCAAGGAAATATCTATGATCTTTCAGGACCCCATGACTTCATTAAATCCTGTTATGAGACTGAAAGATCACTTTATAGAAACAATACAAACTCATCTTATTGATATCGAAAAGGAAGAGGCATATAACATGGCAGCAAAAGCCTTGCAGAATGTTGGTATTTCAGCTAATCGTTTAGAAGACTATCCTTTCCAGTTGAGCGGTGGGATGAGACAGCGCGTGATGATAGCCTTAGCGCTGGTTTTAAATCCAAAAATTGTTATAGCAGATGAGCCAACTACTAGTCTTGACGTTATTGTTCAAGCACAGATTCTCGAGCTTTTGAAGAGCTTGCAAACAAAGTTCAATACCGCGATGATCCTCATAACCCATGATTTAGGAGTTGTTGCAGAGACGGCGGATAACATAGGGGTAATGTATGGGGGACACCTTGTGGAGTATTCAGATAAACGCTCACTCTATAAAGCCCCACTTCATCCATATACCCGCTCCCTGCTTGAATCCATTCCAAATACAAACCTTAATGATAAGAGTCTACGCTATATTCCGGGGACACCGCCAAGTTTGATGACCCCGCCACCAGGTTGCCGTTTTTCCGAACGTTGTCCGAAAGCTTTGAAGGTTTGTTCGCAAGCCACTCCACCTGAAGTGTGGACCGAAGATGGGAGAATGGTCAAGTGTTGGCTGTACAACAGTGAGGTGGTTCAAAAGTGAAAGAACTCATCAAGGTTAAAAACCTGGTAAAACATTTTCCTGTTAAAGAACCTCTCTTAAAAAAGCTAATTACAAAAGAACGGAAGTATGTTCATGCGGTGAATGATATAAGTTTTACCATTCTTGAAGGTCAGACTCTTGGGTTGGTGGGGGAATCTGGAAGTGGTAAAACAACAACAGGAAGGTTGGTTTTACGGCTTATTGAGCCGACGTCCGGGAGTATAAAATATAATGGTATTGAACTCACTACGCTGGATAAGGAATCTTTACGTAGATTGAGGAAGGAAATTCAGGTCATTTTTCAGGATCCTCTGGCATCATTGAACCCCTATATGAAGATAGGAGAAGCTATAAAGCATCCCCTTGATATTCATAACATAGGCAGCAAACAGGAACGGTACGAACGTGTTCTGGATATGTTAAAGAGGGTAAACCTCGAGCCTGCCGAAGATTTTTATAGGCGTTATCCGAGAGAGCTATCAGGAGGGCAACGGCAGAGGGTTGTTATTGCTAGAGCACTTATCACACATCCGAAATTTGTTGTTGCCGACGAGGCAGTGGCAATGTTAGATGTGTCTGTGAGGTCTCAGTTACTCGACTTGATGCTTAAGTTAAAAGAGGAGTTCAACCTGACATATCTTTTCATTACCCATGATCTTGCCACCACAAAGTACATATGTGACCGTATAGCGGTAATGTATCTTGGAAAGATAATAGAAATTGGTTCTTTTGAAGAGATTTATACCAATCCAGCTCATCCATACACCAAGGCATTAATATCAGCTGTTCCAGAACCTGATCCGGATATAAAAAAGGAAAAAATTATTCCTTCTGGAGAAGTTCCGAATCCGGTTGAACTTCCTTCAGGATGTTACTTTCATCCGCGTTGTCCGTATGCCATGGATATATGTAAAAAGGAAATGCCTGAAGAAGTAATGCTCAGTGATACACGAACCGTGAGATGTCACCTTTATAGCCAATAAAAAGCGCGCCTTTGGCGCGCTTTTTATCATTAACTTACTGGTTCAAATAACGATCAATACCTTCAGCCGCTCTATGACCATCTGCAACACCATTAATAATATCGGGGCCATGAACGATATCACCACCAGCAAAAAGCCATGGAATACTCGTCTGACCGTACTCATTCACTAGAATTCTTCCACGCGTGAATTCAAGTTTACTTTTAAGTTCTTCTGGCAGATAGCTGTAGTCAGGAGCTTGACCGATGGCTTCTACAATCATATCACCCTCGATAATAATAACGTCTTTTTCATCGAAAGTTGGGTTAAATCTACCATTCTCATCGAAAACACTTGTACAGCAAACTGTTTTGAGTCCTTTGATTTTTCCGTTTTCTATAATGACTTCACTGGGACCTCGAGAGGGGAAGAATAGAATTCCTTCTTCTTTTCCTTCTACAATCTCTTCAAGATCTGCTGGCATTTCTTCCATGGTTTCCAGGCATACCACCTTAACATTAACTTCTTTTCCTTCCATTTTCTGAAGTCTCGCCATGCTTCTGGCAACGTCCATTGCGACATTTCCACCGCCTATAACGATCAAACTGTTGGGAATCTCCGGTTTCTCGCCTTCTCCACGCAAATAATCCCTGATTTTTTCCAGGAGGGGTAGAGCTTGAATGACTTTTTCATGTTCGGTTCCTGAAATTTTTGTGCTTTTTCCAATGGTAAATCCAGTACCGAGGAAAATGGCATCATATTCTTTTTTCAACTGCTCCAGGGTTACGTCTTTTCCAACAGTTGTATTTAACTTAATTTCTACTCCTAGAGATTGAATCACTTCGATATCCTTGTCCAGGGCCTCATCAGGAAGACGGTAACGTGGTATACCGTATCTCATGACACCACCAGCTTTTGGTTTAGCTTCGAATATCGTGACTTTGTATCCCATAAGAGAAAGATAATATGCGGCTGCTAATCCGGAAGGACCAGAACCGATAATTGCAACTTTTTTGTTGGCTTTTTTGATGATTTCTTCGTTAGCTACTTTTTTGATCTCTTCGACAGGTGTTTGATCGATAATATAACGTTTCAGCCATCTTATTGCGACGGCTTCACCTCTATGACCTATGGAACATACGGTCTCACAGTTGTGGGTACATACCCTACCACAGACACCGGGAAGCGGATTGGTTTTGTAAATCCACTCGACACCTCGTTTAAGGTCGTCGTTGAACACGGTTTCGATGTATTCCGGGATATCCATGTGTGCAGGACAGACATCCGTACAAAGTTCGCAGTCAACACATCTCGCGGCTTCTGCGATTGCCTGTTCTTTGGAGTATCCCTTTACAAATTCTATAAAACTGTTAACCCGTTCTGCTCCAGGAATCTCTTCCATTTCAACCCTTTCAAGATCGAGCAACTCGGAATCTTCATCACGCACGTAGCCAACTGGAAAATTGTTGTGATGAATACCATCGCTTTCCGGCATGAAAAAGAACGTATTTGCATTATCGGAGATATGTATATACTCCCTGGTCATTTTCAGAGAACCGGTGGTACATATATCAACACACATTCCACAAAAAGAACAACGCCCATAATCGATGGCAGGTTTCTCCGCTTTCTCACCTGGTTCTGTTTCTATATCAACAGGAATCATCTTTATAGCATCTGTCGGGCAAATTTTCGAACAGGTTCCACAACCAGTACATAGTTCCCAATCGTTTATATGAAACCCCCGGTATCTTTCGGCTGCTTCGCGATAGACCTTGGGGACTGTAATGGTTATAGGTTTCGCAAATAGATATTTCCATGCGATAGTTGGACCCCAAAAGGTTTTTTTGAAAATCTCTTTCGCATTCATCGCATCTCCTCCCTTATCTGTCGATTTCCGGTGGACAGAAGTCCATTGTTCCTAACCAGAGAGCCACATCTTCGATTCTTGTCCCCGGAAGTAGCTTTTCAACACCGTATAGCCCCTGTGGGAAGGAAGCGCCCCTTACATGAACTCTGTAAGGCTTTTCTCCGCCTTCAGAAACGATGAGATATCCATATTCGCCTCTCGAACATTCTATATGGGAGTAAACTTTACCTGCAGGTACTCTCCAACGCAACGCACTTCCGCGTGATACCCTGACGTTTACGGGACCTTTGGGCATCTTTTTCAAACACTGTCTTATTATTCGAATACTCTGTAAAAATTCGAGATATTTCAAAGAGAACCGCGCATAAGCATCCCCTTCTGTCGTTGTGGGAACATCGAACTCTACGTCAGCATAGCGGGCATATGGGTCAACTTTTCTGATATCATAAGGGACTCCGGTAGCTCTGAGCCCCACACCGGTCACACCGATTTTTAATGCTTCCTCTTTTGTAAGGACTGCGAGCCCTTTGGTACGTGTATGTATTACCCGGTTTTTTAAGAGGAGATTTTCATATTCCGTTCTCCTGCTTTCAAAATAGTTCAGAAGAGCTTCGATTTCTTCTTCAATTCCTTCTGGAAGATCCTTTCTAACTCCTCCGGGGATTATATACATATGATAGATTCTTGCGCCTGTAATTTTTTCAAAGATGTCCAGAATTCTATCTCTATCTGCCAGAGTCCATTGTGGCATCGCATAGAGGCCGGTAGCTCCTCCAATGCCTCCCATCGCCATTAGATGTGCAGCCATTCTTGCAAGCTCAAGGATAATCATTCGAATCCAGTGAGCTCTCTCCGGGACCTCGATGCCAGCAAGAGTTTCCACTCCCATTGCGAATACCATTTCATTTATGTCCGGTTCTGGAACACATATTCTTGGAATCAAAGCGAGATTCTGGAACCAGTTCCTTCTTTCCATAAGCTTTTCGAACCCTCGATGAAGAAATCCGGGCACTAATCGTGCCTTGACCACGGTGTCACCTTCAACATAGATATGTACGCTGGAATTCCCGTGCATTCCAGGGTGGTTCGGACCGATAAAAAGTTTGACCTCTTTACCCATCTTTTTCACTTCCTTCTGGAATAAAATCAACATCATATGTTCTGTCAGGGAAGTTTTCCTTTGAGAATTTATGGGGATCGAAATCTTTTCTCATCGGTGGGATGTCTTTCCAGTTTTCAAGTATGAGCGGTTTCATGTCATCGTTTCCATCGAACTTCACTCCGAAAAATTCGTGAATATCCCTTTCGTAGAAACGTGCTGTTGGCCATAATCCCATCACCGTTGGCGCAACGGGAGTTTCTCTAGAAATCTTTGTGCTTACCATCAATGTAATGCCATTTTCCCAATTGAAGAGTGTATAAATCAGTTCAAACTGATTATCATCGATCCAATCCACACAGGATATGAGGGACAGATGATTCCATCCCTTCAGCTTGAACAGTTCCAAAATAGAAATGAGGTTTTTCAGATCGGTATCAACAGTGCATTTTCTTTCAGCGATTTGATTTAATTTTATGGTGCCGAATAAGTTTTCGACTTCTTTTATCAGTTCATTCATGGAATTCATCGTGCACGTACACCTCCCCGAGGGCTTTTAATTGATTCTTTTTGTACCATTCATAGTTTTCCTGATAAGTTTTCCAGCCGGTGGCTTCGCCACGATCGATCTTTTTCATCAATTCTTTGAAACCGTTCACTATGGCCTCAGGCCTGGGCATACAACCAGCCAGATATAAGTCAACAGGCAAATAAAGGTCGAGTCTGTTTATAGTTGCGTAGGAATCGAAGTAAATGCCTCCGTTGATGGTACAGGAACCGAATCCCACTACATATTTTGGTGCCTGCATCTGTTCGTATGTATAGATAACCCTTCTTAGAGTTTTCGTACTCAAATAACCGGTTATCAACAATATATCAGCTTGCCTTGGAGTTGCCATTGGACCGATTCCAAAACGTTCCATATCGAATCTCGCAGTCATCGTTGGCGGTAGTTCGATTGCACCGCATCCGGTACAGTAATAAAGCATCCATAACGAGCGGGCACGAAGCATGTTTGCCACTTTATTCCAAGCAGATTTTTCAGCGTTCATTCATTGCACCTCCTTACCAGAAGATAACGACGATCGTTTGAACGAAGGCCAAAATCAACGGCCATTTCCAGTAATATTTCACTGCTTGCTCTACTCTGAACCTTGGTAGCACAGCAGAAATAATTACAAGAATGAAAAAGACAACAAAGAATTTTGCGAGAAATTCCCATACGGTTCTTCCACCACCAAGGAAGAAGTTAACAAAGAGCGATATCTCAATAAACACGGCAAATGCGTGTTGAATCATCAGCAAACCAAGGAATTTACCACTGTACTCTACCAATGGACCTGATGCGATTTCAGCAGGTGCAATGAAAGAATCAAAGGGTTTCTTGCCCAACATTCCCATTAGCGATATGAAAGCCACAACCGCTCCTATTGGCATTATCCATGCGTTATAAACTCCGGCTTCGATCTGCTTGTCCACGATTGCTGAGATCGATGACGTCCTGTTCTCAAACAGAATACCGAGGATAACTATAAGAAAGGGGAGCTCGTAACCAAGCATTTGAGTAAGAGCACGCCCAATACCTATCGATGCGTTGGGGTTACCTGAGCCCACGGCCGACATGGCCATACCCAGAAGACCTATGGCAAGCAGGTATATAACTACGAAGATATTATCAAGCCCCGGGAATACAACGAGCGACCCGGCAGGAATGAATAGCACAGTTGCAATAGTTCCACCCAACGCCATCCATACACCAAAATCGAAGATAAACCCATGGGAGATACTATGTTTTGTCAGCGCTTTGAAGATATCGATGAAATTTTGCCAGAAAGGAGGGCCGTACCTTCTTTCTATCCTTGCAACTATTTTTCTGGCAATACCTTCCAGCGTTATCGTATAAACGAAAGCTAATAAAAGTAATCCAATACTTTTTATCACTGTCATGCTATCACCTCAACCACCAATAGGCTGTTAGTATTGCAAGAATGCTCAAAGTTACATAGCCTTGTGGGCTTGAAGGATAGAAGAGGCTACGGAAAAAGGCTCCAAGTTCTCTCAGTTTATAAGACGTATTTTCAAGCCATTTTTCCATCAAAGGCCAGCGTTCGAACATTCTGTCGAATGAACGGTACATTTTGTAAGAAAAGTGATAGAGTTCCGCAGTGTAAATGAACTCCCCACCTGTGTATGTATCCATTAAATCTACCTTTTTTGGCTTCTTTGCGAGAGCACTTATAACAAATGCTATAACAAAACCTATGGTGAACACCGTTACAACTATGATTGAATCCCATTTTCCGGTTGAAGCAAAGATTTCAGAAAAGGTTGTTTTTATCGTGGCGATTCCAACCTGTTCACTTATTTTATTCGTGAATGATATAGCGTTGCTGGGAAGTATTCCCCAGAATATCGTTAGAAGAGTGAGAACCATCATAGATACCAGCATCGGTATCGGTGCCTCTTTTATGTTCTTATGTTGTGGTTTCAACTGTCCAAGGAATATGCCGGCAAGAGGTTTGAACACGTACATGAAAGAACCGATGCTTCCAAAGAACGCCATAAAAGCAAGGAATGGTAAACCATTACGTACCAATTGTTGGTATATCAACCATTTCGAAGCGAAGCCACTCATTGGTGGTATCCCGGCAATGGAGATTATTGCTACAAGATAAGCCGTGAAAGTGAAAGGCATTCTGAAAATCAAACCACCCATTTCGTGCATCTTAGTTGTTCCTGTTCGATGAGCAACAGCCGCTATGGCGAGAAACATAGCTGAAGAGGCAAGCGCGTGATTTAGAACATGCATCAATCCCCCAGCAGTGGCATACGGCCCGCCTATGGCTAGTGCCATCAAAATATATCCGGAATTACTTACTGTAGAAAAAGCGATCAATTGCTTGGCGTCTTCCATTCGGATTGCCATCACCGTACCGACGATTATCGAGATGCCACTTAGAAGGGCGAGTATATAGTTTGGCAGCGGAATTCCCTGAACCTCAGGCATCCATGCAAAAAATTTAGTCGATGGAAGTACCGCAACGACGATGAACATCAAGAAAGCTCCCATTTTCGTTAAAGCTCCTGATAGTATAGAGCTGAATTCGTCCGGAGCGGAGGAATGTGCTCCCCTCAACCAGATGTGCAATGGAAAACTTCCAGCTTTTGCAAAAGCCATTACCGCTAATAAAATGAAGATTAACAGTTGAAATCCTCCAGAAGTTTTCATAAGTTCATTTGCAACATCTGTATAGATGAGCGTTCCAAAGCGGTTGTAAAGAAGAAATACTGCGTACATCATTGAATAGGTTCCTATTGAACCGACTGCTACATACTTGAGAGCTTCCTTCCAGGCTATCTTTTTATCGAGGACAATCATGATCAATGAGGACCATGTTGTTAACTCCCAAAATATAAGTAATGTCAGGAAATCATTCGATAGCATACTTCCGATTACACCGGTACTTACAAGACTCAAAAGCATTAACTTCATTTCTTTCTTTTTCTTGATCGAAAGCATGAATACCGCAGTCATTGAGATTATTAGCATAGTAACTGAGGCAAAAAATCTATTCAAGATAGAGGCATTGAACGTCAGTTCGAGGTTGGAAAAAATTCTCAATCCCGAATGCTCGGGAATATAGATCCAGTTAAAAAATATCGCAGAAAATGCGAAAAGCTGTATCAACGCATAAACCGTATATGCGAAGTTTTTGTTTACTTTTGCCAGAAGGTATAGAATCGGTGCTGATATCAAACTA
Source organism: Kosmotoga sp. DU53 (assembly GCF_001639905.1). Classification (NCBI taxonomy): domain Bacteria; kingdom Thermotogati; phylum Thermotogota; class Thermotogae; order Kosmotogales; family Kosmotogaceae; genus Kosmotoga; species Kosmotoga sp. DU53. The sequence continues at coordinate 105,460 of NZ_JGCK01000073.1, forward strand.
ATTGTCAGGAGAACGGTTAAACTCATTCAAATCCCTCCCAGAAGAACCGTAGAAGCATAGGATAAGCTATCGAGTATGGCTGTTCCAGCTTTTTCAAATACTTCAAAAGCTCCTTGTGAAGCTATTCCTAGAATAATTATCATGACAACGAGTATCGAACCTGCTATCAGCGTTCTTACTGGCAATTTTTTGTGTATACTATCGGCGGTATCTGGTCGATAGATGTTGAAAATCCATCTAAAATAATAAACAGCTTCTATTAAAGCGGTTACAAGGAAAACGACTGGTACCCAGAGGTTATAGCTTATGGTCGATTCGATTATCAGCAATTTAGCTCTGAATCCAAAAAACAGGGGCATTCCGATTACAGAGAGCGCTCCTGCTGTGAACAACAAAGCTGAGATTCGGGATTTACTTGCGAAAGCCGCTACCTTTTCAAAAGAGTCATCGGAAATTGTAGAGATTATATATCCAGCTATGGAGAAGAGGATCAATTTGGAAATCGAGTTGTTTATCAACAGCATGAAAGCGCCTGTCATCGAACTTTCAGTTCCAATCCCGATCAGCAGAAGTGCGAGCCCTGCCTGAGCTATACTCGAATAAGCGAGCATTCTTTTTAATTTTTTCTGGCTAAATGCAATGACTTCGCCAATTACCACCGTGAGCAACCCAAGAATTATTATCAAACTTTGAACCTCTCCAAAACCTATAACAGTTACAAAGATCCTTGAGAAGGCAAAAATCATGACAACCGGAAAAGCTGTCGCCAGAATGGTAGTTGCCCTTTGTGAAGCGTAAGAGTACACATCTGGAACCCAGCCGTTGAGAGGGAATAATTTTGCTTCCACTCCAAGTCCAAAAAGATAAAGGAGACTGACAACGGTTAAAACATTGGGATGTATCATGCCTGTCTTCATGTGTTGAGAAATGTCTGCCATGTTTAGAGTTCCGTAGGTTGCGTAAAGCATAGATGTTCCAAGAAGATATAAAGCGGAACCAACAGAACCAATAATGAGGTATTTAAACGCTGCGAATTTGCTTTCATTGCGTTGTGAACTTGCAGCGATGATGTAGGCGGAAATGGAAGCGATCTCTAAAAACACAAAGAGGTTAAAAAGATCACCGGTCAATACGATCCCGTTCAAAGCGGCGAGAGAAAGCATATAGACAACTGAAAGCTTTAAAGATGATTTCAGTTTTTCAGTTGAAGTTGCTAATAATGCCAGTAGAAAGATAATGTTAACCGCGACAACTATCAATTTTGTTCCATCATCTACCACAAGATTTATACCAAAAGGTGGTTTCCACCCACCTATTACAAAGCTTGTGGTGCCTGATATCGTAGCAATCTTTATACTGATGATACTGTTTGAAATTGCGGCAATCCATAAAAGGATTCTTGATATGTTACCGGAAAATATCCCAAGGAAAGCTAACGAAAGAGGAACAGCAATCAACCAAACCGGGTTCATTTGACATTCCCCCTTATTTCATCCAGATCGACAGAACCGTATGTTCTGTGTATTTTTATGATCAAAGAAAGTGCAAGAGCGGTGATCCCAACGCCAATCACAATCGCGGTAAGCACTAGCGCCTGTGGTAAAGGATCGACAAAATTCAATGTGCTTTCTGGTGTCCAGGGTGAAAGTATAGGGGCCTTGCCACCATCAACATAGCCTAAAGAAATTATGAATAGATTTATACCAACATCCATAATGTTTAGAGAGACAACCATCTTCACAAGGTTTTTTTGTGTAAGTAATCCGTAGATTCCCAATACAAATAAAATGATGGAAAAATACTGTATCATTTTGCTCCCCCCTCAGAGAAGAAGTCTCCAATGACTCCAGACAATTCGGCACCAACCTTTATGCCAATAATGGAATAAACAATTGGGATAACTCCTGAACTCAACAGATTTCCGACAGTTCCAGTTGGCAGGAAATTCTGGAGGAAGCTACCGGCAACCAGCAGGCCGATAACGCCAATGCCAACATACATAAGGCCAGCCAGTCCCTCAAAGACTTTTAGGAAAGGAGATAGAAGTTTTTTATCATCTACAAGTAGTGTTAAGAGTGCTATGGTGGCTATAATTGTACCGCCGGGAAATCCGCCACCAGGCGTTAAATGTCCGTGAATGAAGATGTATGCACCAAAAACTGCCAGGATTGGAACTATAAGTTGGGAAGCTAACTTAACAATTGGATTTATCGGAACAGAGGAGCTCTGTCGTTTCAACCCGGAGCCAAGGAAAAAACCAACACCTGCAGCCGACAGGAAAAGAACGGTAACCTCGCCAAGAGTATCGAAAGAACGGTAGTTGACAACAACAGAAGTGACAATGTTTGCCTCGCCGCTTTCCGGGTCTTTGGTTTCACCATAACGGATTATCTGTTCTTCCTGAGAATTTACACTTTTGGAGATATAACGTGCTGAAACTCTTTCTTGAAGATTCACCTTTCCAAAACTTGGAATTCCATCATATGTTCCGTCCGTATCCAAAACACTAAAGAAAATCAAGAGGAGAAGAAAGGCCAGTAACCCTGCAACTATCCTTTTCATTTCGACTCTCTCCTTCCAATCCTCTTCAACGTGAGGAGGAATATGGCTGTCGTAAGGCCTGCACCAACGGAAACTTCAGTGATGGCAACATCAGGCGCCTTCATAAAGATGAATAAAACCACTGATAGAAGGCTCACAAGTGAGAGCATAACAACAGAAGTCAGGAGATTTTTCGTTTCTATGGCTATAATAGCCCCAACGATGACTATCACACCGATGATAAATGAAAGAACGGTCATGTTTTATCACCATCCTCAATATCATTTTCCGGCTGATAGGCGTCAAGATTTGTACCCTTCACCGGCTTTATTCCTGATTTCAGTGCCGCGCGAGCCAATGCAGAACTCCCGACGGGGTTGGTGATTGCAATGAAGATAATTATTATGATGCTTTTGAGGAGCCATTCAGGCCTGATCAAACCAACTCCAAGAATGAAAGAAAATGCACCAAGGGTTGTTGCTTTCGCTCCTGCTTGCAATCTGTTGTATATATCCGGCATTCTGAGAATTCCAAGCCCACCGAGGAGGTAAAAAATGGATCCCACACCCAGTAATATGTAACCTATAACATCTAAAATCATTTTCTCCCCTCCAGATATCTGGCTACAACAACAGTTTCCAGGAACGCCAGTATCGCGTAAGCCAGAGCGATATCAAGAAACAGTTCATTATTCTCAATCAGCGCGAACAACGCGATTGCGCCGGTAACGATAACGTTGAGTGTATCGAGTGCAACGATTCTATCTGGAACTGTTGGACCAACAAAAACTCTAAATAAAGCCAGAATAAAGCCTAAAGCAACAAGCACAAGGAAGATAAACAAAATCATTCGAATATCCCCCCAATCTTGCGCTCAAAGGTTTCAGAGATAATCTTTTTTGCTTCATTGGGATCGAGACTTTTAGCATCGATCCAATGAACGTAGAGATTTTCTTCATCCATATCTACAGTCAATGTGCCTGGAGTCAGCGTTATAGAATTGGCGAGAGTTAGCTTAGAGAAATCTCCTTTCAGGTTCGTGGGGATTTTCACGATAGCCGGGTTAATGGGAAGTTTTGGATTCAAAACGCGTCGTGCAACGTCAAGATTTGCTTTTATCATCTCGACTATGAACAGCGGAAGATACATGAACAGGTATTTCACAATGCGGATGGGGAGATCGACTCGGAGGTTAAATCGTGCGTACCTGCCCAAGAGCTGAGCGACTATCATGGAAACTGCCAATCCCGTTATTATTTCCCCTGGTGCAAAGCTTGCTGTGAGTCCAAGCCAGATTAGAAAAGTAACTAAAATTACGGAGATATAATTTCTGGCCATCTCGGTACCTCCTTGTGAATTTGTGAAATTATGCACGTTTTTTACAGTAATATGATACCATAACCCGGTAACGGTAGTAACCTGATTGCTAGAGATGCAATGGAAAATGTTACATAAACACAATATAGAGAGAAGTGTACCGAGCTTTTCGTGGAGCTGCCAACGTGCAACTTGTCGAAATTCTTGTGGCGATGAAGCGTTAAACTTTTAAACAGATTTACTTATTGTTTACTTGTTTCTTTTGAGTCTCCGTGGTATAGTAGGTTGTCCCGCAAGGGATAGAATATTAACTTTGCAATATGTGCAAGGTAGTTTCAAGGAGGAAACAAATCGATGACAGGTACAGTTAAGTGGTTCAACAGCAGTAAGGGTTATGGTTTCATCACCAAGGACGAAGGTGGAGACGTGTTTGTTCATTTTTCAGCTATTGAAGTCGACGGATTCAAGACTCTCGATGAAGGTCAGAGAGTCGAGTTCGAGATTGGCGAAGGCCCAAAAGGTCCTCAGGCGATAAATGTTAAACCAATCAGATAATCGTTGCGGTTATTAAGAGCGTCCACCAGTAGGTGGACGCTTTTTTATTGTGGTATGATTTTAGAGTAGCATCTTTGTTTAAGGGGATGAAAATATGATAGGAATTGTTTGCGATTCAGGGACGGATTTACCTGAAGAACTTAAAAATAAGGAAAATGTAAGAGTGGTGCCGTTGCGAGTTGTTTTGGATGACAAGAGTTATCGTGATGGTATTGAAATCAGCGAAGGAGAGCTGCTGAGCTATATGGAGGAAAAGATTCCAAAAACCTCACTTCCACCCCAATCCGAGGTCGAAGAAGCCTTTGTGTCTTTGATCGAAAAAGGATACAGCGAGATAATTTCGATCAATATTTCAAGTGGCTTGAGCGGGACATACAACCTCTTCAGAATAGCTGGCGAAAGCGTTATGGAGAAATATCCTGTCAAGATAGCTGCAATTGATTCTCGGAGTATTTCCATCGGTTCAGGGCTGCTTATCTATAAGGCATTGCAGCTGATAGAGAAGAAAAAGATGGCATTTGAAGATATTGTTGCTGAGTTGAAAAAGGTATTGAAAGACAGAATAGGTGTTTATTTTGCCATCCCAACTTTAAAATTTTTGAAAGCTGGTGGGAGGATAGGACGGGTTAGTGCAACGGTAGGCGAACTGTTGAAAATAAAACCCGTTATATCCATTGACGAGGATGGAATATATTACACTGTTGCAAAAGCTCGGGGAATGAATAGGGCAGTCAAGCTTGTTATGGAAAAAGTGATGAATTTTGTATTTAACAAAAGTATAGAAGCTATCGCTGTTTACATTTCTGGTGATGATCCGGCGACAAAAAAAATACGCGGAACAGATAAAGGAAAAGCTCAATGAATTGAAACCTAAAATGGTTTTGACCGGAAAACTTTCTTCAGCGTTGCTGGTTCATGCCGGAAGTGGATTGGTTGGAGTTGCGGTTTTGATAGGGGATTATTAAAAAGCTCCCCTGATGGGGAGCTTTAACTTTTTACGATTGGTTTAATAGTCTGTGTGATATCTCGTTCTGTTTTCTTATCAGTTCCGGAAGTTCGGTATCATTGATCTTTCCATTTTCAATTCTCACTTTTCCATTTATCATGACGAAGTCTGCCTTACCGGGGTCACACATGACGATTGCACCTATTGGATCCGCCAGACCGCCAGCAAGAGAGAGGACGTTCAGATCGAATGCAATAATATCTGCTGCTTTACCCGGTTCTATTGAACCAATATAATCATCCATCCTCAAAACTTTTGCGCCGCCCATCGTTCCCATGTAAAGGACATCGCGTGGAGTGAGTGCATCCGCACCTTTTGAAACACGTTGAAGTAGCATGGCGTTTCTTATTTCGTGTAACATGTTACCCGTGTCGTTCGAAGCACTTCCATCAACGGCCAGCCCGATTCTGATTCCCGCTTCCTTCATTTCTTTCACCGGAGCTATTCCGGAGCCAAGCCTCATGTTGGAAGTTGGACAATGGGCCATTCCACAGTCATTATCTGCAAGTTTCTTTATATCCTCATCTGAAAGCCACACAAGGTGTGCGAACCAGACTCTGGGATTCAGCCATCCTATTTTTTCCATGTAATCGACTGGCCTCAATCCCTTGGTTTCGAGACAATATTCTTCCTCATCCTTGGTTTCGGCAAGATGGGTGTGTAACAATACGTCATATTTTTCAGCTAGTTCGAGTGTTTTAATCATCGATTCTTCTGTAACCGAGAACGGTGAACAGGGAGCAAGGGCGATTCTTACCATAGCGTATTTATCTTTGTCATGGTACTTCTCAATCAAACGAATGGAGTCCTCGATAATTTTTTCTTCCGTTTGAACCACTGAATCCGGGGGGAGCCCCCCATCTTTTTTGGAAAGTGACATTGAACCGCGCGTTGGATGGAACCTTACGCCGCAACGCATAGCAGCTTCAATTTCAGAATCTATGAACCTTTCTTTTCCTTTCGGGTGAAGATAAAGCATATCGGTGGTGGTTGTAACACCTGTGGACATCATTTCATATATTCCCACCGCAGCGCTTACGTAAACAGCTTCGTTGTCTATATTTTTCCACAGTTCATACAGATAAACGAGCCAGTCGAAAAGTTTGGCGGATGAAACAGCGGGTACATTTCTGAAAAGCGATTGATAAAGGTGATGGTGAGTATTAACAAATCCCGGAAGCACCACACGCCCGGACATATCAAACTCACGATCACCTTTTGGAGCTTCTCCACTACCAACGGCAGTGATAATATTGTTGTCGATGACTATGTACGCATCGGTAAGTTCTGACATCGAATTGTCCATTGTAGCAAGATAGCTGATATTTTTGAGTATAGTCTTCACATTTTCACCTCCATTAAAATTTTATCATTTCTCACCGTAAAGCAAAATATTCTATTTCATGGCAAAATACTAATAAAGCCCTTTCTTTGAAAAGTTTTTAAGGAGTGAATTCTGATTGAGTAATTTCGGCGGGAAAGACGGATCCTTTGATTACGAGGTCATTCAGAAACAAATAGAGGAGTTAAGAATACGTCATCCTTTTTTGGCATTAAAAAATCCTGCGCTTCTTGTTGTAGATGTGCAACGTTTTTTTTTTCGATAGAAAATCTCCTGTTCACTTAACCATCTCGAAAAAAATCTTCCCAAAAATAGAGAAAATAGTGAAAAGTTGCCGGGAAAAAGGAATACCGGTGATTTTTACAAGACATGTGGACGAAAAAGATGGTCCAATGAAAAAGTGGTGGAATCACGTGATGGATGAAACATGCTCATTATCGGAACTCTTTATTAGTCCTGAAAATGATCCTGTGATCGTTAAAACTTCCTATGATGCGTTTTATAAAACTGAACTTGAGAATCTGCTTCGCAAACTCGAAGTAGACCAATTGTTAGTTTGTGGAGTGATGACTCATCTGTGTGTGGGCAGTACTGTCCGATCCGCTTTCGTTAGAGGATTCAATCCAGTAGTGATAATGGACGCTGTAGGTTCCAGGAACGATCTTTTTCATCTTTCAGGACTTGTAACGCTGGCACATGGTTTTTCTACTTTGATCACAACCGGGGAGCTGATTGAATGTTTAGAACAAAAGTCGCAATAATTGGTGCCGGTCCCGCCGGGATTTCTTGTGCGATACAACTGAAACATGCAGGTGTTGACTTTGAAATCTACGAAAAGTCAGAAATCGGGGGAACAGTCAAAAATGCCAACCTTATAGAGAACGTACCAGGGTTTGATCCGTTAACTGGGGAAGAGTTTGCAAACAAGCTCGAAAAACATCTTCAAAGACTTAAAATTGTAGTGAATATGTCTCAAATAAATAAGATTCAACATCAAGATAACTTTTTCATTCTCGAAGCGAATGACTGTATGGTAGTTTCAGAGTACGTGGTTCTAGCAACAGGAACGGTTCCCAGAACCATGCCGGATTTTGAGGTGCCAGAAAGAACGTTTTATGAGGTCAGAAAAATGCGCCATATTAAAAACTCAACGATAGCCGTTATAGGTTCGGGAGAAGCTGCCTACGATAGTGCATTGAATCTTACTAAAAATCGAAATCGTGTTCACTTGTTTACAAAAAAAGAACCTCAGAATGTGGCTAAACGCCTTTTAAAAAAGGTTATATCAAATGATTTTGTCGAGGTTCATTTGAAAGAACCTGTTGTTGAAATCTTGAAGATAGAGGATAATTGGTATGGTGCTCGTACTGATAGGGGAATATACGTCGTTGACTATTTTCTGATCAGTATCGGGAGAGTACCTAATCTTGCCCTTCTTAAAGGATTGCATTCTGATTCATTGACCAATCTGTTCCTGTGTGGTGATGCTAAAAGGGGAAGATTGGGACAGATCTCAATTGCAATTGGTGATGGTGTTGCCGCTGCGATGGATATTATCGGGCTGAGTAACTCGTAGGGAGGAACTTGCACATGGAATTGGTGGCATGTTACGGCAAGAAGGAACTTGCATTAGTGTTCGTCGGGCGAACTTCGATGGGAAACGAGGTGGAATTTGTAGAGTCCATTCAGCCTCCACTGTCCAGGAATGAGAAAGAGGTTATAATAATTTCAACCCTTGTTGGATGCCCTGTTGGTTGTTCTATGTGTGATGCCGGGGGCTTTTACGGTGGAAAGCTTACCGCCAAGGAAATGCTGGAACAAATCGAATATGTCGTAAACTTTAGATTTGGTGGAAGAAAGGTCCCATCAAAGAAGTTCAAAATACAGTTCGCCAGGATGGGAGAACCAGCTTTCAACGATGCTGTTATCGATGTTCTTGATAGATTGCCAGAAGAGTTCGAGGCTCCGGGCCTCCTTCCCTCTGTATCAACTATAGCTCCCAAAGGAAGGGAAGCTTTTTTTGAAAGGCTTTATTGGATAAAAGAACGGCATTACGGGGGAAGATTTCAGTTACAGTTTTCCATCCATTCTACAGATCTAAGGCAACGAAACGAAATAATACCTGTTCCAAAATGGCACCTTGAAAAAATCGCGGAATATGGAAAGGAATTTGTCAAAGAAGGAGATAGAAAGATAACATTGAATTTTGCTCTTTCAAAAGACAACATTGTTGACCCAGGGATAATAATCAAACACTTCGATCCCGAGAAGTTTCTCATCAAAATCACACCGGTAAATCCTACGTATTCAGCGAAAGAAAACGGCATTGTATCCGGTGTAGATGTATTTGATAATCGGCTTCCTCATCATCCAGGGTTACTGGAGGCTTTAGAAAAAAGTGGATACGATGTGATTTTGAGTATCGGAGAGCTTGAAGAAAATAAAATAGGAAGCAACTGTGGACAGTATGTAAAAAAGCACCTCTCGTCGGATATGGAGCTTTTTGAGGCTTATAGTTATAACAAAATGAGTCTGAATGAAAACAAGAGCTTTTCACAACCATAAAGGTCATCTTTGGCCTCTATTAAGATTTTACGGTGTAGATGTTTGCAAGTATAATAAAAAGAAATAGTGAATATCTAAAATTTTCGTAGAAAGGAATGATTGAATGATAGGGAAAAAACTTCTGGAGACAGCGGAAAAATATCGTGAAGATCTAACGAATTTCATGCAGGATTTAATAAGGACCAAAAGCTATTCTGCCCAAGAAAAAGACGTTATACTCAGAATCAAAGAAGAAATGGAAAAGGTAGGATTTGATGAGGTTATTATCGATGGCCTCGGAAATGTTCTGGGAAGAGTTGGAAACGGAAGTAAGATCATCGCCATGGACGCTCACATCGACACAGTAGAGGTTGGAAACCCTGATTTATGGGAAGTAGATCCCTTTGAAGCGGTTTTAAAGGACGGGATAATCTATGGAAGAGGCGCAAGCGACCAGAAGGCCGGTATGGCTTCGATGGTATATGGCGTTAAGGTAATGAAAGAACTTGGGCTTTTGGGTGACTTCACGCTGTATGTTACTGGAACAGTAATGGAAGAGGATTGCGACGGTTTGTGCTGGCAGTACATCGTCAAAGAAGACCGAATTAAACCGGATTACGTGGTTATAACAGAGCCAACCAATTTGAATATTTACAGAGGTCATAGGGGAAGGATCGAGCTTCAGATAAAAACAGTCGGTCTTTCCTGCCATGCTAGCGCTCCGGAACGGGGTATAAATGCCGTATATAAAATGAGCAGAATAATTCAGGAAATAGAAAAGCTAAACGACAGACTAAAAGATGACCCATTCCTTGGAAAAGGAACGATAGCGGTCACCCAAATTTTCTTCAAATCTCCATCTCATAATGCTGTCCCCGATGAATGTGTAATTCAGCTTGATAGAAGACTTACCGCAGGAGAAACCAGAGAGACTGTTATCGCTGAACTCGAGGATGCGATCAAAAGAGCCGGAGAAGAAGCCGAAATTATAGAACTCGAATACAGAAGGCCTTCTTATACAGGTGTCGAGTATCCTACAAAGAAATACTTCCCAACATGGGTAATGGATGAAGATCATGAGATTGTGAAGAAAACAGTAGCGGCTTATAAGGAAGTATTTGGAGAAGAGCCGTTTGTTGATAAGTGGACTTTTTCAACAAACGGCGTTGCTACCGCAGGAATGTTTGGAATACCTACGATAGGATTTGGGCCTGCGAATGAAATCTATGCGCACAGCCCAAAGGATCAGGTACCTGTTGATCATCTTGTTAAGGCAGCTGCAATGTATGCTTATTTACCTTTGAAACTTTCAAAAGAACTTTAAGGAGGGTTAGTTATGGGAAGCATGCTCAGAGGAAAGCATTTCATCACCACACAGGAATTTAAAAAAGAAGAAATTGATCTCATGCTGGATCTGGCAGCAGATCTGAAAAGACGCTTTGCTGTTGGCGAGCTCACACCCTGGCTTCTTTACAAAACAGTTTTTATGATCTTCTTCGATGAAAGCACAAGAACACGTAATTCGATAGAGGCTGGTATAACTCAACTCGGAGGCCACGCGCATTTCTTGAACCCAAAGGTTATGCAAACAGCCCATGGAGAGGTCGCTAAGGATACCGCTCAGATACTTTCAAGGTATGGCCACGCAATAGCCGTGAGACATTGTGCATACAAGATAGGAAATGATTACCTCAGAGCCCTCGCAAAGTATTCGGATGTTCCTATTTTGAACCTTCAGGACGATTTCTATCATCCAATGCAGGTTCTCGCTGATTTAATGACAATACAGGAAAGATTTGGTAAGAACACCAGAGGGCTGAAAGTGGCCATCACATGGGCGTATGCTGAAAGTCATCTGAAGCCTCTTTCAGTACCACAGTCCCAAATCCTTCTCTTCCCGCGTTATGGAATGGACGTAACCCTTGCTTACCCGAAGGGATTCGATCTAATGCCGGAGATAGTTGAACAGGCGAAGAAGAACGCTGAAGAAACAGGCGCGAAATTTGAGATCATCCACGATATGGATGAAGCCTTCAAAGATGCGGATATCGTCATTCCAAAATCATGGGGCGGCTTCTTTGTTTCCGATGATCCAGAAACCATTATGGCAGAGGTCAGAAAGCACAAAGACTGGATCTGTACACCTGAAAGAATGAAACTCGCCAAGAAGCACGCTGTCTACATGCATGCTCTTCCAGCAGATAGAGGAAGAGAAGTTGTTGATGAAGTCATTGATGGTCCACAGTCAATCGTCATAGACGAAGCAGAAAACCGCCTGCACACCGCAAAAGCTGTTATGGCTTTAACCATGGGTGGTAGGCCGTGAAATATGATCTTGTACTGATTGGCGGGGAGGTCTGCGATGGCGCAGATCTCTATGCTGCCAATTTGTATATTTCCGAAGGAAAGATAGCGGATATAACTCCAAAGAATGCATATCATCCAGCCAGAGCGTCTCTGGACTGCTCTGGCCTTTTTATTCTTCCAGGATTTATAGATCCGCACGTTCATCTTGGTTTAAGGCTCGGGCGTTATAGTTCAACCGATGATTTTTCTTCCGGCTCTGACGCTGCTCTGGCGGGTGGTGTGACCACCATCTTCGATTTTACAGAGCCCATTTACGATTACGAAGGTTTCATGAAGAATTTAACAGAAAGGCTAAAGGATGCTTCCGTATCCAAAATCGATTACGGGCTTCACATAACCCTTGGTGGAAATGTCAAACTATCTCCTGAAGAGGTTTCGAAACTGGCTGTGGAAACAGGCTGTCCAACGATAAAAGTTTTTACAGCTTACGGTGATACAAATAGAAGAACCGATGATGGATACCTTTACGAGCTGTTGAAGAGTTCCGGAAAAATAGGAAGCGTTGTAATGGTTCACGCGGAAAACGATGAACTTATAAAAATAAATTCGAAGAAATATCCGGGAACCTTCGAATATCTTTCTGATATCCGTGCAACTGAGAGTGAGATTGGAGCAGTAATAATGGTTGCTCTTCTTGCCACTAAGGCGAAGGGTCAGGCCTATATCGTTCATCTTTCAAGCGGTGAAACGGTAAATTGGATTGAGAGTTTTGCTGTAATTAGCAGAGATAATATAGTATTTGAGACGTGTCCGCAGTATCTAGCGCTGAACAAAAAACTTTTAAAAAGAAAAGACGGATATTTATATACATTCTGTCCACCGCTCAGAAGCGAAAAAGAGAGTGAACTTCTGGTTCGTGCATTGAGAAAAGGATTCATCAGCACTGTTGGAACGGATCATTGTCCATTTACTGTAGAAGAAAAAACAGAAAGTGACGGAAAGCTCGACTCGGTTCCGTACGGTATCGCTTCCCTTGGTATCACATATAGTGTGGTTAACACGCTGCTTGGCGGGGATTTATCGAAGGTTGTTCGGCTACTCAGCAAAAACCCGGCGAAGTATATGGGGGTTTATCCTGAAAAAGGATCACTCCTTCCCGGAACCGACGCCGATATTACTGTGGTTGATCCGAATGAGAGATTTACAGTGCAGGATCCTGCCTACGGTAAAGCTGAGTATTGGCCGTACAAAGATCTTGAACTGAAAGGTAGAGTCAAATATACATTATTAAGAGGAAAACTCGCCTTCGACGGTTCGACCATCTTGCTGGATGAAGGAAATGGAAAGTTCCTGAAAAGAAGCGAATTTTTCTGGGGGAGATAAAAATGCTCATCAAAGACGTTTCGATTTTTACCAATAACGGAAGATACATTCCTGAAGGCTTTGTCAGGGTCGATAATGGAAAAATAATCGAGATTGGCGAAGGAAATCCGGATTTTCTTGAAGGGGAAGAAATACTATCTTTTCGTGGGAAGCTTCTTCTTCCGGGATTTGTTAATGCACATACTCATTTTTATTCGACTTTTGCGCGCGGAATGTTTCTGGATAGATTTGATCCAAATTCTTTCGCTGAACTTCTGGAGCAACTATGGTGGAGACTTGATCGCAAATTAACTCTCGATGATGTGAGACTCAGTGCTGCAATTGGAGCAGTGGAATCTCTTAAAGCTGGAGTAACGAGCGTTATAGATCATCACTCGTCACCAAATTCGATAAAGGGTTCTCTTGAGCAGATAGCAAAGGCTGTCAACGAAGTTGGCCTTCGTTGTGCTACCTGTTACGAGGTTTCCGATAGAGACGGGGAAGATGCTACACGCTTCGGTATAGAAGAAAATCTCGATTTCTTTGAAACGAGAAATGAATTCCGTGCGGGATACTTTGGACTTCACGCGAGCTTTACCCTTTCAGATGATACCCTCGAAAGAGTTTCAAATGCTGTAAAAGGCAAGATACCCGTTCATGTGCACGTTGCTGAAGGGCCAGAGGACGAAGAACAGAGCGTAAATCGTTATGGAGTTCGAATAATAGAACGCTTCCATAAACATGGGCTTTTGGCTCGCGGATCAATTTTCGCCCACTGTATCCATGTAGATGATTCGGAAGTGGATTTGATAAAAGAAAGTGATTCTTATATTGTCGTTAACGTTCAGTCAAATATTAACAATGGGGTTGGAATTTCCTATTGGCCAAAATTTCTTGAAAAAGGGCTCAACGTCGGTGTTGGAAACGATGGGTTCGGATTTAACCTGTCTCATGATTTGAGGTTTTTCATCCTCACACCTCATCATCTGAAGCGTGATCCCAGGGTGTCTTCCGTTGACGATTTAGCGAAGACTTTCTTCTCGACAAATTACGAAATAGCTTCGAACACCTTTGGTATCAAACTTGGAAAGATAGAACCGGGTTACGCTGCTGATATGATAGTGATCGATTACAATAATCCAACACCACTGAGTGCTGAGAATTTCCTGGGGCATTTCTTTTTTGGAATTATCGACAACCTCAATGTAACCGATGCGTTTGTTGCAGGACAACATGTTCTAAAGAATAAAAAGGTTGTCGGAGTATCTGAGGAGGAGCTCTACAAAGAAGCAAGAAAGCTTGCTGAAAAACTCTGGAAAAGGCTGTAAAAGTATGGGAGGGATTAAATTGGATCTCACAACGAAGATAGCCGGTCTGCAGCTTGCAAATCCGGTAATGCCCGCTTCAGGGCCGTTGACCGGGGACGACCAGAAGATGCTTGCCCTTACAGATTTTGGGCTTGGTGCCATGGTTACCAAGACGATATCTACAAAAGCTGCTGAGGTTCCACGTCCCTGTATAATTGCAGGAAAAAACTATATTATGAATACCGAGTTGTGGACGGAATATCCACCTGAAAAGTGGAAAGGTGAATTCATACCAAAATTCAGAGAAAAAAGCTCTCTTCCATTGATAGTCAGTCTGGGATACACCGTGGAAGATCTTGAGGTCCTGGTACCAATGTTCGACGATCTTGCCGACGCTTTTGAGCTTTCCACACATTATGTGGCGGATGATCCAGAGCTCATGAAACATCTCATCAGGACGGTTAAAAAGCATACGGATAAACCTGTATTCCTGAAGTTTGATCCGTCGGTACCTGAACCTGAGGTCATGGCAAAAGCAGTTGAAGAAGCTGGTGGGGATGGTATAGTTGCCATTAACTCTTTAGGACCGGGTTATCCACTCTACCGCGAATTAAAATCGTCACCTCTAGGTAGCACACATGGCTTTGGCTGGATTTCCGGACCAGTGATCAAGCCAATTGCTCTGGCGATGGTAAAACGGGTGGCTTCGAGCTGTAATTTGCCAATCATCGGTGTAGGCGGTATATCATCTGCTGATGACGTCATCGATTTTATTATGGCCGGTGCTTCCGCTGTTCAGCTTCTTTCAGGTGCTCTACTCTATGGAAAGAGCATCTAACAAAAAAATAATCGCTGATCTTCCAAAAAAATTAGAGGCACTTGGGTACAACAGTATAAATGAAATAAAAGGCCTTGCGACGAATTCTAATCCTGAGGTATCATACGAAAAACGAACACCGAAAATTGATCATTCCAAGTGTGTCAAATGTGGCGTGTGTGTTGAAGTGTGTCCTTACTTTGCTTTGAGTATGGAAGAACAGGTTATTGTGGATGAGGAAGCCTGTTTTGGTTGTGGCCTATGTCAGACCAAATGTCCAACAAAAGCCATCGGAGGTGTTCTTTTTTGATTAAGTACAACTACTTGCTTCGGTGTATAAGCTGTGGAAAGGAATATTCACCAGAGGAAGTTGAATACACTTGCCCTGATTGCGGACCAAGACTGGGAACACTTGAAGTTATATACGATTTTTCGATTCTGAAAAAAAGGCTGAAAGATGCCCGTTGGTCAACGTTTTCTGAACGCGGGATCTGGCAATTTTCCGACCTACTTCCTCTTCCCGAAAATTTTGACGAACTTATACCTCCGCTTCTTGTGGGGAACACACCTTTGTATAGGGCTGATAAAATTGCAGGAAAATATGGCGTTGCTGAGGTCCTGGTAAAGGATGATGGAAGAAACCCGACAGCTTCCTTTAAGGACAGAGCCAGTGCCCTTGCTGTTGTTAAAGCAAAGGAAAAAGGTTACAATACCGTTTTTTGTGCCTCGACAGGCAACGCAGCGAGTTCTCTGGCAGGGCTCACCGCTGCCGCGGGCTTGAAGAGCGTTATCTTTGTTCCCGCGTCGGCACCAGCAGCCAAACTGACCCAGCTGCAGGTATACGGTGCAAAGGTTCTCGCGATAGATGGTAGTTACGATGAAGCCTTCGATATATCGATGATCGTCGGTATGGAAAAAGGTTGGTATTGCAGAAACAGTGCGATAAATCCCTATCTACTTGAAGGAAAGAAAACAGGTGCGCTTGAGCTTGCGGTACAAACGGGAATGGATCTTCCTGACTTTGTCTTCGTTTCTGTCGGTGATGGTACCGTTTTGAGCAGTTTCTATAAGGCCTTTATGGATTTGAAGGAACTTGGAATCATCGAAAGGATTCCAACGATCGTAGGTGTTCAGGCCGAGAATGCTTCCGCCATTATAGATACATACGAACGTGGAGAGCCTTTCACACCTGCTGATTTAGACGCACATAGCGTAGCGGATAGCATTGCTGTAGGCAAGCCAAGAGACGTAATAAAAGCCTGTAAGTATACAAAAAAGAACGGTGGCCTCTTTGTGAAGGTTTCAGATAAGGAAATCCTGGATAGTATAATCGAACTTGCAAGGGGAACCGGCGTTTTTGCTGAACCGGCGGGAGCAACTGCTTTTGCAGGATTCAAACGAATGAAAAGTCTTGGTCAGATTTCGGAAAGCGCAAGAGTAGCTTTGATTGTTACCGGAAATGGCCTTAAAGATTTGAAAGCACCTGCTCGGGTTCTCGAAGAGCTTAAAAAGCTTCCTGCTAACGTTGAGAAAATCAGGGAGGGATTGGATGAAGATAAGCTTTAAGTTGAATGGTGAGCCCGTAGAAGTCGATATAAGGCCGGATATGCGGGTACTTGACTTTCTGAGAGATGAAATGGGATTGACGGGAGTCAAAGAAGGTTGTGGTGAAGGAGAATGTGGTGCCTGTACCATCATAGTCGATGGGCGTAACGTGCACTCATGCCTCATGCTTACCGTCGAACTTGATGGCAAAGATGTCTGGACTATTGAAGGATTGTCGAAGGATGGAAAACCACATCCTGTACAGGAAGCATTTATAGAAGCTGGTGGTGTGCAGTGTGGTTTCTGTACCCCCGGGATGATAATGTCGGCTAAGGTGTTGCTGGACAGAAATCCAAAACCGTCTGAGGAACAAATAAAAGAAGCCCTTGAGGGAAACCTTTGCAGATGTACCGGTTACTACAAGATCATAAAGGCTGTTGAATTGGCATCTGAAAAACTGGAAAAGGGTGAATAAAAACGTGAAAACGGGGCTCGTTATACTGGCTGCAGGATCAGCAAAGCGGTTTGGTACCGATAAACTCCTGAAAGAGTTCGATGGTAAACCGCTGCTTCAGATTGTTCTGGATAATTTGAAAGATGCCCCGTGTTACAAAAAAGTAGTTGTTGTGAGACCTGACTTTCCGGTAGAGAGATTTGATTTTTCAGGTTACGAGATGGTTCTAAATCACAGCCATATCTATGGTATCTCTTCGAGCCTAAAAGTTGGTTTTAATGCGTTCCTATTAGAAGAACCTGAAGGGATTTTTATAACCCTGGGAGATATGCCTTTTATCTACTCTTCTGACATTGTAGAGATAAGAAAGAGAATAGTGCCAGAAGATCCGAAGATTATCAGTTTCGTGCACGAAGGGAAAAAGGGGTTTCCAACGTTTATTCCCGGTAAATTCTTCAAAAGGATCATGGAACTCCACGGTGACAGAGGCGCGTCGGTTCTTATTAATGATAACAAGTCAGCTTTTATACCGCTCGGAGGGCAGAAAAGGCATTGTTTTGACATAGATACTGAAAATGATTTTAAGGAGGCGTTGAAAACCATTGAAAGACCCGAGAAAGCTATGGGAGATACTCATAGGTCTCGATGAACCTTTTGTTATCGCGACTGTTTGTAATACAAAAACCTCCAGCGAAAGAATGGAAGGAGAGGTTTTTGGAATGACTTATGCCGGGAAATTTTATGGAGAAGCTGAAGGAGAATTCAGGAGATTTCTCGAAGCCAATATGACAAAAGCGATGAAGACGTCTATGAGTTTTATGGAAACATACATAGAGCATAGAAGTGTCGCGGCCCTATGGGGGGCAACCTGTGGTGAACGTACATCGGTTTTTTTTCATTACGTTGGCCCGTCACCGAAGGTATACATCTTTGGTGCCGGAAAGTTATCAGAAAGGGTTGCAAAAATACTTGTAGCTGCTGATTTTGATGTGGTGGTAATGGATGACAATGAGAACTTCCTGAGAAATTTTGATAAAATCTGTAGTTACAGAAAAATCAATTACGACGAGCCCGGGAGCTTTCCGACAATAGAAGCGAGGGATTTCTGTGTTGTGTTGACCAGAGGGCACACCAAAGATTTCGAGGCTTTGCAGATATGTCTCGCTTCAAAAGCAAGATACATTGGACTGATTGGTTCAAATAAGAAAAATTCTGAACTTAAAGAGAGGATGTTTAGAGCAGGCTATACAGAGGAAGCGTGGGAACGCGTAAAGACACCGATAGGGATAGAGATAGGTGCTCAAACACCTGGCGAAATAGCAATAGCCATTGCCGCTGAAATAGTAAAGGTAAAAAACGAAAAACAATAATTATAGAGACCGGGGGTGTTTATGTGGCTTTTAAGGTAATACTGCCGGAAACAGAAGACGAACTTATGATGGCTCTCATGGAAGATAATGTAAAAATCATGGCTGGTGGAACTGATTTGATGGTGAAAATACGCGCTGATAGAGAAAAACCAGAAAAGGTTGTTCTTCTTTCAAAGCTCAAGGGAATGGATGAAATTGAAGATCTTGGTGATAGGATAAGGATCGGGTGTAAGGTTACACACACTCAGATACTGGAATCAGAGTTATTACAAAAAGATGCGAAGATCCTTACAATGGCGGTCAGAGAAATTGGTAGTCCGCAGATAAGGAACAAAGGAACTCTGGTAGGTAACGTGGTGAACGCTTCACCTGCTGGCGATTCGATACTTGCTCTTTATCTATCAAATGCAAAGGTGGTAATTCGAGGTCCTAAAGGTGAACGTTCTCAGGATATAGAGGATTTCATTGTTGGCCCTGGAAAAACAACGCTCTCCTTAGGTGAATATGTACGGGCGATTGTTTTTGAAAAAACTGGCGAATGGTTCCCATTTTTCTACAAGGTTGGCCAAAGAAACGCGATGGCTATTTCCGTTACCTCAGTGGGGGCTCTTGTGAAGGAAAGCAAAATTAGGATAGCATTCGGGTCAGTAGCTCCTACTGTGGTTAGAGCTCATAAAGCTGAAAGATATTTCGAAAGAGAAGGAATTGATGGAACAAAACTGGAACAATTCGTTGACTATTGTATGGAATATGTAACTCCTATTAGTGATATTCGTGCTTCCGCTTGGTACAGAAAAGAAGTTACCAAAAATCTGATCACTAAGATCATAGAACTCTGGAATGAAAGGAGGGGGAGATGTGCTCCTCAATGTTAAAGAATTTTTGAAACCCACTTCGGTTGAACAGGCCTTTGAGATGCTGAACAGAGATAGAAAACATTCCATTCTTCTTTCAGGTGGAACAACGGTTTCCCTCATGAAATCGACCACTGTCGAAGTAATAATTGATCTCAAGAACATCAAAGAACTAGCCGAGATAAAAGAGACCGAAGATGGTTTGAGTGTTGGTGCTAATATCACCATAGAAGACTTTAGAAAGTCTGATTTGATCTCCACATTTTTCGGAAATTTTTTCTCCAAAAGTTTTGCAACTGTTGGAAGTTGGCAAATACGTAACATGGCGACTATCGGTGGCTCCGTTGCACCGAGGCTTGGTTGGTCTGATGTAACAACCTGTCTTTTGGCTGCTGGAGCCAAACTTAAAACTTTTGGAGAAGAAGGCTATCGTTACATGGATATCGAAGATTTCAACAAGCTGGATAGGTACAGTAAGCCCATCATAACCCACGTTATTTTGCCCAAAGATGGCTATCTCTACTCTTTCAAGAAACTGTCGAAATCATCATTCGATATTGCCATCGTTAATTTTGCTCTCGCATTAAAACTAAATTCAGGAATTGTGGAAAGCTCGCGGGTGGTTATAGGCTCACGTCCGCACTTCCCAAAGCGTTTCGAAAAGGTTGAACAAGCCCTCAAGGGGTTAAAAATTGAGGAAGTTCCAGAGCACGTTAAACCATTAGTTTTTGAGCATTTTGAAGGCGGCAGTAATTTCCTCGCCACAGAAGAATACCGTAGGCACATGGCCTCTGTTTTGGCAGAAAGAGCAGCAAAGGAAATTCGGGAGATGATAGCATGAGGATAAGTCTAGAAGTTAATGGAAAACTTCATGAAGTCGAAATTGATCCAGGAGAAATGCTTCTGGATGTTTTGAGAAGACTTGGATATAAGAGTGTGAGAAGAAGCTGTAACTCAGCAAGCTGTGGAACCTGCACGGTGTTGCTCAACGGTAAACCAATTCTGTCGTGTAGTACCTTTGCAGCTTCTGTTGATGGCCAAAGCGTAGAAACCGTTGAATCCTTGAATGAAAATGATGAGCTACATCCAATTCAGGAAGCCCTTCTTGAAGAAGGTGGATCTCAATGTGGTTTTTGTATTCCGGGACTTACAATGACAACTAAAGCATTTCTTGAACAGAACCCTGACCCCACAGAAGAGGAGATCAGGGAAGCTTTGAACGGAAATATCTGTCGTTGTACCGGTTATGAAGCCCAAACCAGAGCAATCAAAAAAGCAGCAAAACGTCTTAGGGGTGATGAGAATGTTTGAAACCCTGAATAGCAAAGAATTCAAAGTGATAAATAAATCAATAAAGAAAGTAGATGGAAGAGGTTTAGTTAGAGGAAAACCTGTTTATGCAGGAGACCTGGATATTCCTAACGCTCTTCATGTCAAACTAGTCCGCAGTCCTCATGCTCACGCCATAATAAAGAAAATAGATAAAACCAAAGCTCTTGCAATTCCTGGAGTTGTAGCGGTCATTACCTATGAAGATCTTCCGAGAATTGCCTTTACGAGAGCCGGTCAGGGATATCCTGAACCATCACCTTATGATACCTTTGTTCTTGATAGGAAAGTCAGGTACGTTGGTGATCCAGTTGCAATTGTTGCTGCCGAAACGGAAAGAGCTGCAATTCTTGGAGCTAATGCCGTTGAAGTTGAATACGAGATCTTGCCTGCTATACTCAATTTCGAAGAAGCAATGAAAGAAGATGCACCTATCATACATGATGAAGAAGATATTTCTGGTGCTTTTGACCCGAAAAAAAATATTGCAGCTCACTTTGAGATGGAAATTGGCGATCTGGACGATGCCTTCAAAAAATGCGACAAAGTAATTACTCGAACATACTATGTTAACACCCAGCTTCACGCTATGCTGGAACCTCACACCGCTACAAGTTACTATGACTCGAATGGAAGGTTGGTTATAGTTTCTTCAACGCAGGTACCTTTCCATGTAAGAAGAATTATCAGCAGAATTTTTGAAATTCCTATTTCCAAGATACGTGTTATAAAACCAAGAATAGGCGGTGGATTTGGTGGCAAGCAGGCAATTCATCAAGAAGCCTATGTTGTGGCTGTCACTTTGAAAACCGGTAGACCAGCGAAAATCGTTTACGAACGCCCGGAAGTCTCCATGGCTACCAATATCAGGCATGAAATGAAATTCACAGTAACAGTTGGTGCCACCAGTGATGGAAAGATAAAAGCTATATCGATGGAAGGACTATCAAATACAGGAGCTTATGGTGAACATGCTCTAACAACCTTTATGGTTGCCGGTTCTAAGACCCTTCCGTTATACAACAAAGTTGATGCTGTTAAATTTGTCGGTGATGTAGTTTACACGAATCTTCCACCTGCAGGTGCTTACAGAGGTTATGGTGCTCCTCAGGGGCTATTTGCATTGGATTGTACAATTGATGAACTGGCTCACGAGCTTGGTCTTGACCCTCTTGAGGTTAAGGAGAAAAATTCTATCAGGGAAGGTGAAACTTCACCTATATTCAAGATAATGGGTGAAGGTCGTGAGGGCGTAGACCAGATAGTGAGAAGCTGTAAACTTCAGGAATGTATCGACAAGGGCAAAAAGGCCATCGGTTGGAATGAAAAGCACGGAAAGGCGATAAGAAACGGAAATAAAGTTAGAGGTGTAGGATGCTCAATTGCAATGCAGGGATCTGGAATAGCAAAAATAGACATGGCTGCTGCGACCATAAAAATGAATGATGACGGATCCTTCAATCTTCTTATAGGTGCCACAGATCTTGGAACTGGAAGCGATACAATAATGGCACAAATAGCTGCTGAGGTTTTAGACGTTCCGGTTGAGAAGATAATCGTTTACTCTTCGGATACTGATATGACGCCTTTCGATACTGGCGCTTATGCTTCCAGTACGACCTACGTATCTGGAAACGCTGTGAGAAAAGCAGCAGAAGAGGTAAAGAAACAGATCATCGAGAGTGCTTCAAAATATCTTGAAGAACCCATCGAAGATCTTTACGTAAAAGATGAAAAGGTGATATCCAAAAAGAGTGGAAAAGAAGTGACTTATGCTGAACTTTGTACAAAACTCTTCTACACATTCGAACAAAAGCAGATAGCAGCAACTGCTTCTTACGTGGGTGAAGAGTCACCACCACCGTTCCTCGCTACCTTTGCTGAGGTAGAAGTTGATCTGGATACTGGAAAAATAGATATAGTAAAATTGGTTTCTTATGCAGATTGTGGGACACCACTTAACCCGATACAGGCTAGAGGACAGCTGGAAGGCGCGACAATGCAGGGTATAGGTTGGGCGTTGTATGAAGATGTTATCTATTCTAACAATGGGCGTATGCTGACAAACGACTTCTTTACTTACAAAGTGCCATCTCGTTTGGATTATGGTGAGTTAGAATGTGGACTTGTCGATAGTTACGAGCCAACAGGGCCTTTCGGGGCGAAGAGTATTGCCGAAATTGGTATTGATACACCAATCCCCGCTATTGCAAATGCAATATTTGACGCAACCGGAATAAGACTCCGAGAAGCGCCTTTCAGAAGCGAAAAGCTCTTCTTTGAGATCTTAAAGAAGGAGAAAGAGCAAAAATGAAAAAAGTTTTACTGGTAACACTTGTGTTAATCCTGGTGGCTACCTTCTGTTTTGCTGAAGAACTAACCATCTGGATTAGCTGGGAAGGCGAAGAGTTTTTCACCGAGGTTGCGAAGGTTTATTCAGAAAGAACGGGAATTGATGTAAAGGTATTACATGTTCCCAAGCTGGATAAAAAATTATTTACCGCTCTTAGGACAGGGAATCTGCCGGATATTTCAATGGTTAAAGACACCAATACCGAAAGAATAGCGAATTCAGATTTCCTGGTGAAATTGGGTAGAGCGGATCTTGAATCATTGGGGATTTTTCCAGAGAGAAACCTCAAACCGTACTCGGTGAACGGATTGTTAGTTGCCGTTCCTTACTACGCAGATGTGCAGGTTGTCTTCGCCAATCTTGATTTACTTGAAAGCAAAGATCTTGAACTCGATTTCGATTACACCATTGAAGATCTTAAAAAAGTCGCGGAAAAATTTGCTGGTACTGATATTGTTCCTGTTGCATGGGATTTCATGTCCTCTTACGTGTTCTATCCCTTCATGACGAGATTTGGAAAGCTCTGGGATGAAGATGGGAAACCGACATTTGATTCTCCAGCAATTGCTGAGGCTATAACATACATCAAAAATCTCTTTGATGAAGGAGTCTTTACCAGACTCAATCGTGGTGCGCTGGTAAGCTCTTTTGAAGCAGGAAAAATAGCGGTAGTAATTCAAGGAAGCTATCTTGCAAAGGACTTTGAGGAAGCCGGAATTAGATTCAAGATGCTGCCATTCCCCTTGATCGAGGGTAAAAGGGTCAATCCAATAATTGACTCAAAAGGTTTCGCCATTTTCAATGCCTCCAAAAAAGATATAGCCATCGATTTTCTAAGGTTCCTATTTTCCCGGAGTATTGATTATTGTATTGAATACAACAAAATACCCATGTGGGCAACTGATGTACCAGTGGAACTTAAAGATCTAAATGATATCCTCAACGTTGGACAGTATATGTACAACGGTTTGAAATTCCAATCATTCTATTTCAGCACGATGAGAACGGTGCTTCAGGCAGTCTATTCTGGAAGCCTTTCTGTTGATGAAGCATTGAAAAGTGCTCAGAATTACGTGAATTCAAACTGGTGATATGGCAGAACTTTTTCTCGGACTGACGGTAATACTCTTTTTAATCGCTATATTTTCGCGAAGGGTCATATCGATGGCCCTTCCGCTTTTGTTTCTTGTTGTCATTGTTATTGTATTTCCTTTGATCTGGGCATTCGTTATTTCATTCTTCAGTTATGGAGCCTTTGACGAGGTTCCTGAAGCGGTTGGATTTCATAACTACAAACTTGTTTTTGAAGACAACGGATTGCGCTTATCTTTCCAGATAACATCTTTATGGGCATTCTTGAAGGTCTCATTGGAGATAGCAATTTCCTTTTTGCTAGCAGTCTCCCTTCGTAAAACATCAAAAGTCAACAAAGCTATTCTGGTTTTAATCGGTATAGGTTGGTTCATGCCGTCTTTTATAAGCGTCTCCGCATGGAGAGCGTTTGTACAGGGTTATGGAAGCAATTCCCCGTTTAATTTTATACTCAATTTACTATTCGGTACTACCATAGACATCACCACCCAGCCTTTGTCTGCTTTCATTGTAACTCTCTTTGTCAGTGTGTGGTTATCGATCCCCATGAGTACGATGATAATTATAGCCATGCTCCAGAGTGTCCCCAGGGATGTTGACGACATGTTGCTTATAGATGGGGCTAAAGATACCGCCATCAACAGTATGCTTTTTGGACAGATCAGATATCTTTTGATTCCATATTACTTTTTTCAGCTTGCCAGAGCATTCAAGGGTTTTTCAACGGCATTTTTGTTGAGTGGTGACGGACCGCTGTTGCCTGGAGGATTTACACCCAATACCATTGTAGGGTCAACCTCTTTTCTTGGAATAGTTTTGTATAGAAAGTTCAGTATCGAAGAAGATTATGGAATACTCTCGGCATATTCGGCTGTCGTTGGAGTGATAACTCTGTTGTGGTTAATTGCCGCCTTGAGTTCGCGAGCAAAAGTTCCAAGGCGTCACCATTACGTTATGCCTCTTGCAGGTGTTTCACATTTTCTCATCGGTTATTACCTTAAAATAGGTTTCTGGCCTTATTTGCTTGCGGCTGGTTATCTTTTTAGTACATTTTTGGTTCCTCGATTCAAAAAAGCCTTTAGAATTTTGTCTGCTGTATTGGTGTTGTTGGATGTTGTATTTTGTATACATTCGATCTGGTCTGCTGGATGGAAAGGCATAAATCCAGCAACTTTTCTCGCAGTTCCTGCTGTGCTGTTCTCATTGAGATACAAAATGCCTGTTATTAATTTCTCACCCCCCAAAATCCTTAAATCGATTCTAAAATGGATTCCGGGAGTTATCAGCCTCGTTATACTTGTTTACATAATATTACTTGCCCTTTCTGGAAAGAACACCGTTTTACCGAAACTTTCGGATTTAACGTTCAAGAACTTTTCAACTGTCTTTTTCAGGCATCGACTATGGTTTAACCTTTTGAACACCCTGAAAATCGCGATGTTCAGTACCACTATTCTTTTTATGACGGCGTTACCCTTTAGCTATCTGTATTCTCGCGGAAAAAATAAGGCAGCATCTTTCATAATGCTTGTAGTTCTGTTTGGTGGAATCTATACGGGTATGCATACACTCTTACCTCTATACATTCTTTTTGACAAACTCAACCTTTTGAACTCATTGATAGGTATTGCCATGGTGGTCGCAAATCAAGCGATTCCGCTTACAGTAATAACAATGAGTACATTCTTTTCAAAAATGCCAGGAGAATTCAGGGAAGTAGCTAAACTGGAAGGAATGAGTGAAGGAAGATACTTTTCAAGAATCGTGTTACCCCTGAGTTTGCCTGTCATTTCCGGGATTTTTATCTATGTGCTCGTTAGTTCATGGAATGCTTTTACTGTTCCTCTCGTTTTTATTGACAAAAGCGAATTAATGCCTTTCTCTCTCAAGGTTTTCAGTTACGCAGGGGAAATAGGCAGTTTTTACACACGGTGGAATCTTTTTGGTGCTGCTTCTATAATAGGGATTATACCGTTGCTGTTCTTATATAAACTAAATCAAAAATATCTCTACTCGAAGAATCTCGCTGAGGGGGGAATAACTTATGAATAGCGTTTTTGATAGAGTGCTCGAGATTGCAGCAAACAAAGGAAAGAACTTGTCGGTACTTGATTATGTCGTGGGTACTGGAATGACAGCTGTTAAGCTCTCCTCCGGAAACGTTGGAGTGGCTCACCTTCTTAGGGATGAGCTTCCTTCCGGTTGTACCCTATTCGACGAGCTCTTTGAAACTCCCTGTACCCTTCCCGAATTTTTGAAGCTTGGTTATATTCATCATCCTATAACGGTCAGCCTCGCACTTGCCGCCGCGAATGCTCTCGTAAACGCTGAATTAGAAGAAAAATCTGTCTCACAATCAGATATATTCGAGATATTGAACATTCAGGAAAATGACATTGTTGGCTTTATAGGTGATTTCAAACCTTTAACATCGAAATTGAAAGATAAGGTAAAAGGGCTATTGATCTTTGAAAGGCATTCGGGAGAAGGATATCTTCCTGATTGGGCTATCCCGTGGAAGTTGAAAGAATGTACGGCTGTTATTGTTACGGGAACCACGATGATGAACAGAACAATAGACAGCATATTGAATTCTGTGAATACTGATAGAGTAGTGGTTTTTGGACCTTCAACACCACTTGTTCCAGAGGTTTATCCGGATGTGGTGAAGGCAATAGGTGGAGCAAGAATAGTCAATCCAGAATTGGCAATGAAGGTAGCTTCGCGAGCAGGAGGAACGAAAAACCTATACAGGCTAAAAGCTGCAAAGAAAGTAACGCTTATTCTATAATAAAAAAGGCGGCTTTATGCCGCCTTTTTTATCACACTCCGTACTTTTTCCTGTAATCTAGCAGCATTTCATCGGTTACTTTAACTTCGTCTCTCTCTTTCTGCCAGAATTCCGGAGTCCTCTGTGCGTTTAGTTCTTCAACCGTTTTCCCCTGTTGTTCAACCCAGGTGTAGTACTTCAGATTATGCCATCTTTCTCTGTTTTCCACGGTTCCTTCGAATATCCAATCAGTCTTTGCTCCAAGGAATATGGATTCAAACCGATGTTTTGCTTCGCCCCTGTCGAGCTTTCCGTAGGTTTTCGTCATCTGTTCCATGACGGAATGATAGCGGTCAATATTATCGGTTGCTATGGTGAAGATATTGTGTTCTGAAGTGAATCCGTAGTACTTCGCCATCTTGATAGCACCAATTACGTTTGCGACACCGGAAATACCGAAGACTGTTGAGAGGAATTCTACTGTTTTTTCTGGAAGGAATTCCTTTAGGAATTTCTTACCTTCTTCATCCGTTAGAACCTGCAACATCTTTTTGGATTCCACATCGTCGACTGCAACAACAGCATCGTTGTTCAGTACGTTATGAATCCATGTAACATGCTTGTCTCCGATTCCCTGGATGTCGTGTCCACCGTAACCGTTGAGAGATATCGTTGGACACTGTATAGGTTCTAGCGCGACAACTTTAGCATCGGGATAGACCTCTTTCACTCTATCACCACAAGCGATGGTTCCACCAGAACCAACACCAGCAACGATAGCAGCAATTTTTCCGTTACCGATTCCGAGTTCTTTTACCAATTCGATCATCGTGTTACCTGTGACATAATAATGGAAACGATAGTTACCGAACTCGGCGAATTGATTCAATACCCTGACTTTTTCTGGATTCTCTGCTTTAAGCTCTTTTGCTTTATCATAAATTTCTTTGACGTTGGATTCACAACCAGGTGTTGCGATTACTCTTGCACCATAACTTCTTATGATATCGAAGCGCTCTTGTGACATTTCTTCAGGTAGGATAACCACTGAATCGTACTTCATTCTACATCCAACCCAGGCTCCACCAATTCCGTAATTACCTGTGGATGGCCAAACGAGGGTGTGATACGTCGGATCAACTTCACCTCTAAGGCTTTTTTCCATAAGTATCGAGTATGTGGCACCGACTTTATGGCTTCCTGTGGGGAATTCCTTACCATATAGGACGATTATATTCGCATCCACACCTGTTAGTTCCTTGGGAAGCACAACGTGATAAACTTTGTTGTTGATATCTCTCCAGGAAATATTGTAAAAATTGATTGGATCGAGTGGGTCTTCTTTTTTCATTTCCCATGCTTTCTTTCTGATTTTTGGGTCGATCTTATCGGGATGCAACATTTCTTCAAATGTTGGACCAAGCACAAGCTTCTTCATTCGTTCATGCCTCCTTGATGAGTTTTAATATATACTCGGCAGTCGCTGGTATTCTTTTTACTCTCTTACCAATCGCACGTGAAATACCGTTAGCTATGGCAGCAGGTGTTGGCATCAGTGATGGTTCACCAATTCCTTTGGCACCGTACGGACCGGAAGAGTATTCATCTTCGACTATATCTATTTTAAGCTCTTCAGGGATTTCATGTATTGTCGGAATTATATAAGTATTGAAATTATCGGTGACAATTTTGCCACGATCCATCTTAATTTGCTCATACAGAGCGTAACCCATTCCCTGAACAAAACCACCCTGAATCTGGCCAATGAGTCCTTCCGGGTTCAACGCTTTACCGACATCATGACTTGTAAATCCTTTTACAACTCTCGTCAAGCCTGTCAACATGTCAACTTCAACCAGAACTATCTGGCTGGCATACGAATAGGTCACATAGGCTTCACCCTGCCCGGTTTCATGATCCCACTCAAGTTTTGGGGTCTCGTACCATCCCGTTTCATTCAATTTTACATTTTTCATATAAGCATTTTCCACAAGTTCATCAAAACTGAGCTCATTTCCTTTGGAGTCAAAATAACGGCCGTTTTCCCAGCTAACATCTTCGGGATCGGTATCAAAGATCTCGGCGAAGAGTTGAACAAATCTTTTTCTTAATTCTCTCGCAGCTATTCTCACAGCATTTCCGGAATAGAGAGTGGTTCTTGAAGCGACGGTTGGCCCACTATCGGGAACGAAAGCGGTATCAGGTTGATGA
Organism: Kosmotoga sp. DU53; assembly: GCF_001639905.1. NCBI lineage: Bacteria > Thermotogati > Thermotogota > Thermotogae > Kosmotogales > Kosmotogaceae > Kosmotoga > Kosmotoga sp. DU53. Next base: position 134,535 of record NZ_JGCK01000073.1, read on the forward strand.
ACATTGATCTTTTCCAGTTTTTGTCCGAGCTCTTCCGCAGCGAGCATAGCAATCACTGTTTTCGCTCCCTGTCCCATTTCTGTACCGCCTATTCTTACGTCTATGGTTCCATCCTTGTTCACCTGTATGTGTGCTCCTGAAGCATCTAAGTGCTGCCCGGCAGCGCCGAGGCTGACCCCATAGATTATATGTGAAACGCCAAGTCCGCGTTTTTTGAAACTATTCTGTTTGTTGAATTCTTCTACTTCCTTCTTCAGATTTTCCCAATCAGCGATTGTTCTGACATTTTCCAGAGTTTGGACCGCCCCAACACTTTCCGTGAGCAGATGATTTGTGGCCGTTCTGCTTCCAACACGAAGAGTGTTTTTCAACCTGAACTCAATTGGGTCTATGCCTAGCTTTAGAGAGATCTCATCGATCATGGATTCAACGGCAAAAAGAACCTGTGGGCTTCCAAAGCCTCTAAAAGCACCTGGCGGAACCTTGTTGGTGTAGACACCATAAACATCCACTTTAACATTTGGTATCTCATAACTACCAGCTGCATGAACAAGCGTTCTGAACATTACGATAGGTGATAGGGTAGCGTAGGCTCCCATATCCATGTAGGCCTTGATCTCTATTGATTTTAACTTTCCGCTCTTGTCCACACCTATTTTGTAGTGAGAAGTAATTGGATGGCGTTTAGATGTTGTTTGTATATCAACTTCTCTGCTGTATATGAGTTTGGCAGGCCTGCCTGTATTGTACGCAGCAACAGCGGCGTAACTAGCGACATAAGAAGGTACATCTTCCTTTCCTCCGAATCCGCCACCGGTCTCTGTTTGAATCACACGCACCTTGTTTAAATCAATGCCAAGAATATGTGCAACACTGTTTTGAACATAATATGGACACTGCATTGTTCCATAAACGGTATAACCGTAATCAATATCTGGCAAAACGACAACCCCTTGAGGTTCTAAATAGGCTTGTTCCTGATAATCGGCGTGGAAGTCGTCTTCGAAAATGAATTCGGATTCTGCAAATCCTTTTTCGACGTCGCCTTTCCTTATTTTCTTGTGAATCGGGACATTCGTTGGCTCGTGTATCTTTATTTCGTCTTTCAACGCCTCCTCAATGCTAAAAATAGGTGGCAATTCCTCTATGGACAGTTTTACACGTTTTGCAGCTTCATCAGCTGCTTCCTGACTTTCAGCAGCTACCACAGCAACAACGTCGCCATAATACCTTATTTTTCCTCCTACTGGAACGAGACAGGGCATGTCTTTAACAACTTCACCGAGTTGGTTTTCACCAGGAACATCTTTTGCAGTGTAAATACCAATAACATCGGGAATTTTCAACGCTTCCGAGAATTCTATTTCCTTCAGAACTCCGTGGGGTTTTCTGGCAAGTACGAGAGAGCAGTAAACCATCCTGTTGAAGTACATATCAGCTGCAAATTTAGCCTGCCCGGTTACTTTAGGCAGTGCATCAACCCTTTTGACTTTCTTTCCTATAACGTTCCTGAGTTTTACTGTTGTCCTCATAATGTCAGCCTTCCTTTCCGATGAACAGTGATACAAAGTTATTGTTGATAACATCAACAAGCCCCTGATTTGTTATTCTCAATTCCGGTATCACCGAAAGCTGAACAAAAGAAAGGGTCATAAAGAGATCCGGGACCTCACATCCAAGTTCTTTCAACACTGTTTTCAAATGTCCGAGGCGCTCTGCAACCTCCTTCGAGCTGAGATTAGACATTAAGCCCGCGATGGGCAGGGGCAGTTCTGCCAGAACTTTTCCAGAATTTGCAATAACAAGGCCACCTCCCATATCGATTACCCTGTTTGCAGCCACAACCATATCAGCGTCGTTGGTACCTATCACAGACATATTGTGGGCATCGTGGCCCACTGATGTGGCGACGGCTCCCTGCTTTAAACCTGTTCCGTTAATGAACCCTATCGCCATTGATTTCTCTTCACAATATCTGCATATGGAAGCGACTTTCAGTATATCTCTATTGACATCGGATACTATCCGTCCATCTTTCGTTTTGGGTTCCATTCTAAGTTCTTTTGTTAAAACATCATCTCCATAAACCCTTATTACACGTATATTTTCGCCTTTATTCAATACCTCAAGATCCTTCTCTTCAATATGCGGACACTTGAAGGTATTGACCTCTTCGAGCGGAAACTGTTCGCGGTTTATATCTATAACGAGTTTACCGTTTTCAGCGATGAGTTTTGAATCTTTGAAGACCATTGAGATCCTGAATTCTTCTAAATTATCAACGATAACGAAATCAGCTTTGTATCCCGGAGCTATCGCACCCATTGATCTGAGATTATAATGGCGTGCCGTATTGATTGTTGCAGCCCTCACAGCGGTTATCGGATCGATGCCCTTCTTTATGGCATATCTGATCATATAATCTATGTGACCTTCGTTGAGAATATCATTCGGATGTTTGTCATCAGTACAAAAAGATATAAAAGGATAATTCTTTTCGTTGATTAACGGTAAAAGCTCATCGAGATTTCTCGCTACACTTCCTTCACGCACAAGAATCTGCATCCCACGAGCAAGCTTTTCTTTTGCCTCTTCCACATTTGTACATTCGTGGTCAGAGCGGATGAAGGCACAGATATAGGCGTTCAAATCCTTACCCGAAATTCCCGGAATGTGCCCGTCAATTTTTTTGTATTTGTGGCGAAGAAGTTCGATCTTGGCGATGGAATCATGATCTCCATTTATTATATCGGGATAATTCATCACTTCGCCAAGACCCAATACCCGGGGATGTTTCTCCACGAACCCTATCATATCCATGACGGAGATCCTCGCACCGTTGTTTTCCAGATTTGTTGCAGGTACAGATGATGGGAGCATGATGTAGAGATTGAGAGGTACTCCTTCAGTGGATTTTATCAGGTATTCTACACCATCGAGTCCAAGAACGTTAGCGATTTCATGGGGATCAGCGATAACAGTAGTAGTTCCGCGCGGCAATACCGTTTTTGCAAACTCCACCGGTGAAACCATGGAAGATTCAATGTGAAGATGCGCGTCTATTAATCCCGGTACAACGTATGCACCGTGCAAATCAATTACCTGTTTTCCTTCAGAGTAATCACCTATCCCCGCGATTCTTTTACGAAAAATGGCAATGTTTGCCCTTTCGATTTCTCCACTAAACACATTGACTATTCGCGCATTTTTTAACAACAAATCAGCGGGTTGTTTCCCACGTGCAACAGGAATTATGTCTATTATGTTCACAGTAGCCCCTCCTTTTTTGTCGATTATAAACATGAAGCCAAAGGATGACAAAAGCAAGGAACGTTAATAACGCCCGAAATGAGCTGCTTATAGCCTGTATTTTAAAAGAAGTCCCTGCTCTCGCAGGGACATGGCCAATCAGTCTGCCTTAAATTTAAATATAGATTCACTCATCCTGTTCGATATTTCTTCTTTTAGCTTAGCACTGAATTCCGCAAGTTTCATCCCATAAATATTCTTACCCGTTCTCAAGCGCACGGTTATGGTTTCGCTTTCCTTCTCTTTATCCCCAAGGATCAACATGTAAGGAATCTTATTTAATTGAGCTTCACGAATTTTGTAGTTTGTGGATTTTTGTTTTTCATCGACATCAACACGTACGCCTTCTGCGGCAAGGGCATCTGCTACCTCTCTCGCGTAGTCAACGTGTTTATCGGAAATTGGGATAGCGACAACTTGTACCGGAGCAAGCCAGGTTGGAAAAGCCCCGGCATAATGTTCTATGAGAATACCGAAAAATCTATCCAGAGAGCCGTAAATAGCGCGATGAATCATAACAGGCCTGTATTCTTTATTGTCTGGCCCAACGTAAGTGAGTTCAAAGCGCTCGGGCATCATGAAATCTAGCTGAATCGTGGCACACTGCCACTCTCTCCCGATAGAATCCGTGACATGAAAATCGATCTTCGGTCCGTAAAAAGCTCCGTCCCCTTCGTTAACTTTATATTCCAACCCGATAGATTCGATGGCATCTTTCAAAGCTTCCGTTGCCAGATCCCATATTTCAACATCGCCCATAAAATCTTCTGGACGGGTACATAAGTCGGCTCTATATTCAAACCCGAAAGGAGTGTAGATCATATCGACAAACCGAATGACGTCTTTCAACTGTTCCTTTAATTGTTCTCTGGTACAGAAAATGTGTGCGTCATCCTGGATAAATCCCCTTACTCTAAGGAGACCGTGCAAAACACCGCTTCTCTCATAACGGTGAACCTTACCAAACTCAAAGAGTTTCAACGGCAGATCCCTGTAGCTCATGGCTCGGGATTTATAGATTAATATATGTCCCGGACAGTTCATGGGTTTAATAGCGTATTGCTGCTCATCCTTCTCCGTAAAATACATGTTATCGCGGTAATGGTCCCAGTGTCCCGATCTATGCCACAGGACATCGTTCATAATCTGCGGAGTCATAACCTCCTGATAACCATGCTTACTATGCACTTCCCTTGAGAATTTCATAAGTTCGTTTAGCACGATGGTTCCCTTAGGATGATAGATAGGCATTCCAGGAGCGTATTCATAACTAAAACTAAAAAGGCCAAGCTGAGGTCCAATTTTGCGATGATCCCTCTTTTTGGCTTCTTCCATCATCTTAAGGTATGCTTCGAGTTCGGATTTTTTGGCAAAGGCGGTCCCGTAAATCCTTTGGAGCATCTTATTTCTTTCATCTCCACGCCAGTAAGCTCCGGAAACGGACAGAAGCTTGAAGTACTTTACTTTTCCAGTAGAGGGCATATGCGGACCGCGACACAGATCCACAAATTCACCCTGTCTGTAAAAGGTGGCTACGTCCGATTCGAGATCCTCAATGAGCTCCACTTTATAGGGCTGGTTCTGATCTTTCATTAACTTTATCGCTTCTTCTTTTGGAAGCTCAAAACGCTCGAGTTTTAAGTCTTCCTTTATGATTTTTTCCATCTCTTCTTCAATCTTTGGCAGATCCTCTTCCGTCAGCCTGATATCACCAAGATCAAAGTCGTAGTAAAAACCATTCTCAATAACCGGACCGATTCCCAGTTTTACTTTATCAGATCCGTAGATTCTCATGACCGCCTGAGCCAGGATGTGTGAAAAGGTATGGCGGAAAAACTCAGGCGCTCTCGGGTCCTTTTCGAGTATCAGATTAATTTTACACTCCTCTGGAAGTTCTCTCGTCAGATCCCACAGCTCGCCGTTGACTTCAACACCAATTGCTCTTTTTGCTAACGCCGGCGACAGGTCAGCGGCAACATCCGCTGCAGTTACTGGATGATCGTATTCTTTAATTGAGCCATCTGGCAATTCTATCTTACAACCCATATTATTACCTCCTATTAACTATTACTAATCCTAGCTATTGCTTCAATCTCCAATATTGCATTCTTGGGAAGATTTGAGACTTCTACCACTGCCCTTGCAGGTTTATGCTCAGAAAAGAATTTACTGTAAACCTCGTTGAAAATCGAGAACTTTTGCATATCCCTGATATAAACAGTCACCTTTACTATGTCCTCGATTTTTCCACCGGCTGCTTCAACAACGGAAATTACGTTCTTAATTGTTTGCTCGGTAGCGGATTGAAAATCGTCTAACAGCTCACCTGTTATCGGGTTGAGGGGCAACTGACCTGACACAAAAAGGAATCCGTTGCTAAGGATTCCTTGAGAGTAGGGCCCAATTGCCGCAGGTGCTTTGTCAGTTTTTACAACCCTCAACACACTACCACCTCCCATTTTGCTCAATTATATCACCTAATGCACAAACATTGCCACGCCTTGTATGACCTGAATCTTGCAATTTTTCCCAGGGATAAAAAAAGACGCCCTTTCGGGCGTCTTTTAAAAATAAGATTATTCTATATAAACTTTAGAAACTTAAACCGAGCATAGCATAGTAAAAGGGAACGGGTTCATAACCTGAATCTGCAGAAATATCTACAAAAGCTTCAACACCCGTTTCAATAAAGAATAGTGCCAAATTTACGCCGAGTCCCAATCTGGCTTTTACAAAGAATGGACCAGCATAGGTATCGTCGGTAAGAAGCTCCAGTTCATGCACTGGAACGGTAACCTGCAGTCTGCCAAAGAAAACTCCCAGTGTAGGCTTCAGATTTAGGCCAACATAAAGGTCCGGAGTATCATAAGAATAAAATTCTTTAGTTTCCGGATCAACATAACCGAGGTATGCTTCAGCGGTGATTATCGAAAAATCAACCTGGCCAAAAATATTAGTGGAGTAGATTACAGGTGGTTCAACGTTGAAATCCCCATCAACAACAGCACCCAAACCAACATAAAGGTTACCCGCAAAGAATACAGAAGCTAGCGTAAGGAGAACGCCAATGAGAATACCCTTTTTCATTATTTCACCTCCCGTTCAGATTTAAAATAATTATAGCATTGCAATGGATAAAATCAAAAACATTGTATCCTCTCTTGACCATTTAGTGCGTTATCCAATGGTAGAAAAATTGTTCATTATGTTTACCGATTGAATCAAAGTTTCTTAAAAATAGACTATTGTCACTAAGCTGTTTTAACCCTTCTAATAACACTGCGATTAAATTTGTAGCAGGAATATTTGTTCGACCTTAAGCCTTTACCTAAAGTGCGAATTCTTATTCAGGAAATTCGATTGATTTTAAATTCTATTCTGTTCTCTTCTGTTTTAAAGTTTACGCTTCTAAAATTAAACGAACATTAAAGGAAACAATTTCCCTTTTTCATTGGTTCTATTCCCTCAAATCTATGAGTCCTGTCTATAAAGTTATTATGTCTGATACCCCGTTGTTGTCGGTACATGAAAAAATCGAGCAGGTGATTTGTGTTCCCCCCTGCTCGATAATCATTTATCATTTGCTTCCTACAAAGGTACGATTAATTTCAGATATTCAATAATCCGCCGGTAACCGGTGGAATTGTAGTTAATTAGTTTAGTATATGACTCGCAAGGATCTCCCAGTAATTCCACCAGAAATCGAGTAAGTTAAAAGCGGAATAATAAGCATTATAAGCATCGTAAGTTTCCGGAAGGAAAATGCTAACGCCTTTTGAATTAGCACCTCCACCGCGTATTAGCGAATACGGGACGGCAGCATCTAGGGCTACCCACGCGGAGTAGGCACTGTCTTTAACATCTTGAGATACACCTTCATCATTGTAAATGTAACCAATAAAATCGCCAATTTCACATAACACGGCACCATGATAATAATCCACATAATACTGGGTTATTGCCGGGTAATATGTATTCAATATCCTTGATTTTAAATCCGCAGTTAATTCCTGATCCAGTTCACGCGCAAAATTATCAATTTCCGAATATAGCTCATCCATACATCCCATTTTCCATACTGAAAGGCTCAATTCCACAGTATAGGGAAGTGATTCGAAGTACCTGTCCACTATATTTTTAGCCACATCATAAGCATCATCCAAAGGTCCGATATCATCTAAGAAATCATAATCCCAACCGTCTCCGGGTTCAGAAAAGGCGGAAGCTACAAAATAATCTGATGTGTTTCTTAATTGATAAGCTACCTCTACGGTGCTCATCAAACAGGCATCCATGCCTAGAATGTCGAGTTTTTCCCCATTAAGAACCGTCTCCAAAACATCTTGAACTTCCTTAATTTTAAGGAATGTATCACTAGTATCATCGTAAATTATGCCTCTGGTACGCGTTGCGTCTTCATCTAACCAGGCTCCACCATGATTCCACAATATGAGTGCCTTATGATTCGCCTCTATGGAATAGAAGTCTTCTAAGAATTGTTGTAATTCTGCAGGAGAACCTGAATCCACTTCCCTACCGATGTCTTCAGTATACATTTCTCCTGTTTCATCCAACCAGAAATAAAAATCGTCTGTGAAGTATTCGTATAAAGAATCCGATACATCAGAGATACCTACCACGGCAACATTATTGTTCAGTGTTTCCATTTCCCCCAAATCCACGTAAGCTGCAGATTCCAGATTGTTGTCCGCTCCCATATATACTAAAAACAGCCAATCAATGGGATTTACAGTCACCTGAAATACTCTATCAATCTTTGGAGCATCTGACAAATACGCTGTACAAGAGTATTCTCCAGAGCTTACAAAATATCCCTCAAAGGTTGCAACCCCATATTGGTCTGTATAAACTATCGGATCAACACTCACCTTTTCTGTGCTCACTGAATAAAATCTCGCTATTGATCCAGAATAATCACTGCTAAGAGATACGGCAATATTCTCAACAGGGTTTCCATAAGAGTCTTTTACGGTAACTGTTATATACGACCATTTTCCTGTGTAATGGGTCTCGCTGTCTGCTTCTATTGTGTACAGCGGTCTATACACTGCCACAATATTTTTAGGGGAATCAATGATAATTACGAGCGGGTTAGCATTACCAACATTTACCCCATTTACTTCCCAATGGTCGAAGTTGTAACCTTCAACATTTGGAGCAGTAAAACTTACCATAGTATCTTTGCTGTAAAAACCTGCACCTTCTATGGTAACATCAAGGTCCAAAGGTGATATAGAAGTTACGACTTCATATTTTGGTTTAAAACAACCTGACAAGCTGAGAGCGAAAAGCAACGATATCACAGCGAATATCAGCAACCGATTAAATCTCTTTTTTGCCATTTTATTCCTCCTTTAAATTAGTTAATTAGATTTAAATATCATTCACGGGTTACGATATTAAAGATTTTAATTATATCATTTCTTGGAAACTGAATCTAAGAGTTATAAACAATTCCCATCGCTGTCAATAGCAACGATGAGAGGAAAATTTTTGACTTTCAATCTGTAAACCGCCTCAGGTCCAAGGTCGTGAAAGGCTATTATCTTAGAAGAAATAATTCTTTGCGAAAGCGCCGCAGCAGCACCACTGGGAGCAATAAAGTAAACTGCTGAGTACTTTTTGCACAGTTCTCTCACAAAATCATTTCTTCTACCTTTTCCCACGGTTGCAATAACCCCGAGATTCAGAAGCATTTCAAGGTATGAATCCATTCTCGAAGAAGTTGTGGGTCCTATTGAACCTATATTTCTTCCTTCGGGAGCTTTGGCTGGTCCGGCGTAAAATACGATCTTGCCTTCTAAATCAAAAGGAAGCGGAAGATTTCCTTCCAGTATCGTTTTTGTTCTCTTTTGTGCGGCATCGCGCATAACAATGAGTTCGCCGGTGTACTCAATTTCACTTCCAACCTTAAGTTCCTTTATCTTCAAAAACAATCCTCCCTTTCCTGCAAATGAAGCAATCTACAGAAACCGCAACAGGCAGCGTCGCTATGTGCGTGGGATAGTACTCGATACTCACGGAATAGGCAGAGATACCATTCCCCAATCCCTGGTAACCAATTTTTAAAGCATTTACATCTTCCAGAATCTCATTTTCAAGTTCGTTATATTTTTCGTTCGGATTTTTCCGGTTGAAAGGGTTGGTTAGAGCGAGTTTCGAAAGGAGCATAGCTTTATCAGCCGTACCTCCAATTCCTATACCTATATTCAAGGGTGGACAGGCATTCGGTCCCAGTTCTTTTATATGATTTACAACAGCATTTTTAATTTCCTCTGGTTCAGCGGAGGGTTTTAACATAAACAAAGCGCTCAGATTTTCGCTTCCTCCGCCCTTAATGAGGAACCTAACTTCCATATGTCTTCCTTTCGTGTGGAATACATGGCAGACAACCGGTGTGTTGTCGCCAGTGTTCTTTCGTTCATAAAGAGGATCGGATACAATGGAATATCTGTATGGCTGAGTGGTATAAACTTCTCTTACAGCTCGTTCAAGGGAAGCACAGATCGGTTCCTCGAGGCAGACTTCATGTCCCAAAAACACAAAAAATTCAAGCATTCCCGTGTCCTGACAGATAGGGAGCCCTTTTTCAGCAGCAAGTTTGAAATTCTCTTTTATTATCTCAGAAAATGGGCCGCTATACTGCGAAGCCTGTTCGACAACATATGGATCAGCAATCGTGTTTGCCTCTATAATTGACTTAGAAACTGCATTTATGATTTCAGAGCTTTTGATCATACTCGCTCCTATCTATATCTTTAGAGTATTCACATCCAATATAACAGGTTAAAAGGGGTTCATTGGCACCTCGGTATCAAGCAAAATCGTTCAGCAGAGTACCTTTCAAAATCGTTACTGCATTCCCGGTGATGTAAACCCTGTCACCTCCAGTAATTTCAAGAAGGAGTTCTCCACCACGTTCAGAAGCCTGATAGGCCTGCATTTTTTTCTTTCCGAGTCGTTCCATCCAGAAAGGACCCAGGACAGTGTGTGCTAAACCGGTTACAGGATCCTCATCAATCCCTACCCACGGTGCAAAGTATCTTGATACGATATCGTATCCATCATTACCTCTGGCGGTTGCTATAAGCCCTCTTATCTCGTAATTAGTTTTCAATGAGAGAAGCCTTTTAAAGTCAGGTTTTAATTCCCTGATAATAGAAGCTTGTTCGAATTCAACAAGGAGCTTTGCGGTTTTTTGACCATAAAAGGTTTTCATATTTTCTGAGTATCCAAGGACCTCTTTCAATCCTTTAGGAATTGGTACCGGGATTGGTTTATCCTGCGGGAAATTCAATCTTACGCTATCAGAAACAAGCTCTGCTTCATGGATACCACTGAGTGTTTTAAAACGGATTTTTCCACGACAACCGTATTCAGAAAACAGTATCCAGGCCGTAGCAAGGGTAGCATGACCGCACAAAGGAACTTCTACCTGTGGAGTGAACCATCTGAGTTCAAAGACACCAGAATCCATCGCTTCTTTGGACATAATCACAAATGCTGTTTCCGAAAAGTTCATCTCTCTGGCTATAGCAAGATAATTTTTTGAAGAAAGAGGTTTTTTCAAAACACACACGGCGGCTGGATTTCCGGAATAAGCTTTTCTCGTAAAGGCATCAACCTGAAAAATCACTATTTTCATCGGCACATATCACCTCATATAGGTTCAAAACTCAAAATACGCTGTCAACGTAGGAATTGGTTTTAATCCTGTCTCGACCAAAAAATCCAAAGGCACGTTAATTGGCAATCCGACCTGTCCACCAAGAAAAAGAGAGCCAACACCCAGATTCATTCCAAGATTAGCACCAATTCTTCCAAGAAGCAGGCATTTTTTCTCTTCAAGCTGAATAAATCCTTCAAAACCTGTATGTACCCGGAAGGATCCGAAATCCTTAGATATGAAAACACCGGGCACAAACAGTGATATTCCGGAATCATCGAATATGAATCCATTCTTTAATTGAACACTAAATTCTCCAACATCTATGCTTACAGCAAGGAAAGGTTCAGTGTGTCCGTGCAGGTTTATTCCAATACTTATTCTAAACGCATACAGACTGGAAAAGATAAACAAGACTACCACCAGTATAAATTTCAATCTCATCGCAATTTTCACCTTCTTTTTACTAAATCTATTCTAACCTTTATTGTGTACAGAGCCAAGCTGTTTTCGATCAACAGCTAGGAATTATGAAGGAATTGCCTGGCGTATGCTATAGAATAATAGTATACGCTTTTGTCGGGAGGTGATGAAATGAAAGCACTTCTAGTTTATTACAGCCTAACCGGTTCGGTAAAAGAAATCGTAAAAACTGTTCAAAAAAATTCTGGATTACCTGCAAGGGAGCTTATAGACACCAAAAGACGAGACAATGTGCTAGGCGCAGGATTTGCTGCTTTTTTTGGAATTTCTACCAAACTTAAAGATCCCAATTACGATGTTTCTAAATACGATACTCTTATACTCCTTACGCCTATCTGGGCTGGATGTCCTACTCCTGCTATGAATACTTTTATACGAAGAGCTGATTTGAGAGGTAAAAAATTTTTTAGTAGGTGTTGGAGCCGCGCCAAACAACAAAAGAGCGATAGAAAAATTCAGAAGAATCGTTAGAAAATTTGGTGGCAGAATCATAGGTACCCGTACTTATCGTGGCATAAATCCAATGAGAAAGAAATTCCAGCAACGCTGGAAAGATCTTGAAGAAGCCGGGCATGAACTTACCCGTATATTTATGGAAAATGATTAAGAAGAATTATTCTAACAGTTCGATCCTTATTCCCAGAACCCCGTACTTTCTTTCCTGTTCTCTGGTGTAGATTTTATAAGTACTTTCAAGCATCCATTCAAGTGTTTTTCCTTCCTTTCCGAAATATTTAAAAGGAATATCCCGATAAAGCTGTTCAAACGTTCCATAGTGTAAAAGTCCCACAACCTTTACCCTCAACTTTTCGTTGAGATCGGGCAATTTAGAGAAAACAATAGTGTCACCAATCTTTATTTTCTGCCTTTTCTCATCGTTCAATCTGACTTCTATAACTTTCTTTCTCGCTTTGATAAGCTCAAAAGGTTCAGGAAGCAGCTTCATTTTATGTTCCATAAAAAGCTCACACTCCTTTGTGTGACGATGTATAAAACTATAATACTGTTTTTTTACGGTATTTTCCGAAGAAATTCTGACAGAGACATGGGCAGCGTTCATTTGCTCCTAAACTTTTTTCGACTGCCTGACGGGAGTATTACTTAAAGGTGCATAGTTTTTAAAATACGAGTTGCATTTGGTTTCAATCGTAAGTTTATTGTATAATAACAACGAAATTACAACAGTAGACAAACCCCAAAAGGGGGTTTTGTTTTTTTGAGGGGGGATAAGAATGAAACAGGCGACAATAACCTTTTTAATATCAGCGATTATCCTTCTGACTCTTTCTGGGTGCGCTACTTTAATGTCAGTTTCTATGGCTTCGCAGTATAAGCACGAAATAAATTATATTGAAAGAAATCTTCCAGATAAATTGAAACAATTTGCCAGAGAAGAAGGTCTTTATCCGATGAAATACAACCCAAACTATATTGTCCCCGTGATCGGGGATTTAATATGGCTTGGTGTCACTGTGGATATTATTAATAAGGGCTACAATATTTTTGACTCCGAGTTTCTTCTTGAGACCTTACCTGCTGAAGGGTTATATTTTTTTCTTGGACCGGGTTTTGCTTTTTCACTGAATCATTTATTTGTCTCTCCCCCTCCTCCTTTATTGTATTCACTGGATGAATTAAAGGACAAATATCTTATAAAACAGTGGGCTGAAAATCCTAATATGTGCCCAATAATATTTGTAGATTATAAAATTACATTTGGGCCGGACCCATATGGCTTATATCAGAGACTCTGTCTAACTTTCAAAAACATTTCAAATAAAACTATTCAGGCATTCAATGTAAGAATTTATGGATATGATAGGTCTGGCAATCCAGTAAATTTGAGCGCACATTCAGAAACAAATTATATTAATGGCATTGTTGAACCTGCGTATTTATCCCGTTTTAGTACATCGACTTTCACGTGGGATATTTACAATAAAGAAGTTGCAAAAATAGAAGTTGAAGTTATATCTGTCCTTTACTCAGATGGAACGCTCTGGGAGTCGGAGTGATTTAAGGGTCTAAATCAAAAAATAAGGGGGGATAAAAAGTGAGAAAAGCCTCTTTATTTTTTGTCTTCTTAGTGTTAATGTTGAGCCTTCAAGTTTTTTCCAGCACGTATGCTGTAACAACAGATAGTCAAATAGTCTTATTGAAAGATGACGGAACCTGGGAAAAAGTAACGTTGGAAGAAAACATCCAGGGATTGAAAGTAGTAGATATTGGTGTTCCGTTTTTCCTTGGTGATATTGCAATAACTATCAAACAGGCATTGAGATATGAGCATGTTCTGATACTAGACGTGTTTATTGTTAATAATGGAGCCGAAATTGTAGATGCTGATACATTGTCTTATGGTTTCGACATTCGGGATTCTGAAGGGTACAATTACTCCTCCGGTTACATCCCGGGAATCCCGGAAGAATACTACTATAAGTCTCTGGGTGGCAAAATACGCCCGCGTGGTTATATCAGAGGTTATATCTTCTTCAAAATTCCAGAAGAGGCCGAGATTCGGGAATTGTACGTCTCTTATCTGTTCGATACCGCTTACGTAGACATCTCCAAGATAGAGCCGAAGGGGTTGTGATAGCGAGGTTTTAGTAGTTCTATTTAAAAAGGGAGTGCTGTGCAATTGATAGAAGATGTATGCTAGTGGTATAATACTAAATTAGAGAGGTGAGATTTATGAAAATCGGCTACGCTAGGAAAATCACCAAGGAAACAGGAGTACTTATTTACAAGGACAACGGGTTGTATTATTTTTATATTTATGGATTAGGGATTTTAATTTATGGAAAGACCCTAGATGATTTGACTTCAAACACTAAGAAAATATTAGATGATTTGATTAAAGGAATCAAATCGGGTGAAATCAAGATTGAATCTCTTATCAAGGATGAACCACTTAAAAATAGAGTGCTGTTTAAAATTTCACTTTTCCTTTCTTCTTTACTTCCTGATTCTTCAAAGAAAAATCAAATCAATAAAATGAAACCTTACATAGACAAATTAACTCCGCATTATGCCTAAGAAATATCCGCCTCTATCACTAAGAGAATTCAGACAAATCTTAGAAACCTTCAACATAGTTAGAGAAAGGACTAAGGGCGGGCATGTTATTCTGGTCATTGAAATTGAAGGAAAAGAAAGAACCATAGTCTATCAAACTCATATAGACCCCGTCCCACGAGAAGTGCTTAAAAATACAATACAGGATCTTGAGGTAAGCGTAAGAGAATTCTACTCTCGCTCCAAATCGGCTGCCAAGAAAAAGAATGTCAGGTATAGGAAAAAAGCAGAGTTAGATGAAGCCTAAAAAAAGCTCTTTTGCTAAATTTAACTGAAAACATAAAATCAGTAAAGTGCTGTTTAGCACTTTTTTCTTTTACCCCATATGGTATAATTAATTATACTTCTTTACATCATCCTCCTCTTTTCATGTTTCAATTTCTTTGGGAACAATCTGCTTGAACGAATTTCTTTCAGGAATTCGAAGAGTCTTTGCATACGCAAGTGTTTCCACGAAACATCAAAATGGACTTTCTATCGATGGCCAGTTCAGGATGTACGAGTGCTTTGCTGAATTTTACATATGGTCTTCCTTTTTGAGTTTAACCCAATGAACATTCCTGTCTTCGATAAATCCGAGACTCTTTGCCAGGTTCATGGAAGGAATATTGCTTTCTTCTATCTGTACGAAGGGAATGTTACCCGATTCTCTGACTTTTTCTACCATTGAGATCATGAGAGCTCTTGCATATCCCCTTCTTCTATAAGCAGGTAATACATTCAGGATACCAATCGCGCCATCGTCCTGAGTCATTATCCAGCCCACCAGAGTTTCGCCATCGAAAATTCCGAATCCGCCGGCTTTTTCAATCCTTCCCTTTATATAATCGGAATCGGTATATTCACGGTATTCGTAGTTTTCGAAGATGTAATCGGCCATTTCTGGTCTCAAAGGTTTAACGCCTATGGTAGTCTTGGGTAAAGTTACATAATCTGGCAGGTAGAACCTTTTGCAGGAGAGTATCCAATCAACCTCTCTATCGGCGATTACATATGGAAGCAACCAGTCCTCAAGAACAGCATAGCAGGTTTCTGCCGAAATTCTTTTGAGCAGTTCTTTGAATTCTTCCAGGTTTTCAGAGCTTATGTACACCCAGTTTCTGTCGCTTTTCCCTTTTACCGCAACCGATTTGCCCACGATCTCCACTAATTCTATAGGGTAGTCTTTGCAGAAATTGATAATACTGCAGTTCTTTACCCTATTTTTTTCAAGGATCCGGAGCGCCCTTTCAATCACACCTGCAACCCCCTCTTCCCAATGACCTAACCTATTTTAATCTGCGTGCAGATTACCTACAAAAAAAGAGAGGAAGTCTTCTACTTCCTCTCTTTTCTCTTCTCTGGCAGCCCCACGGGGAATCGAACCCCGACCTTCGGACTGAGAATCCGATGGACTAGCCGTTATCCTATGGGGCCATGCACTGAAAATATTATCATAAGAATCGGGGCTTGTAAATACCTGTTTTTTGATTCTGAGCGATAGAGGGTATAATATTTTTGTTAAAAACGGGGAGGGATAGCGATGTTCATTAGAAAATGGTCTACAAATAATAAACCCGTGGGAAGTATCATAATCGTTCATGGATTAGGAGAACATTCGGGGCGTTATGATCCTTTTGCCCGGTTTTTGACTTCAAAAGGGTTTACTGTTTACTCTTCAGATCTTCCAGGCCACGGAGTAAGTTCCTCACCTTATGGTCATGTGGATTCTTTTAATGAATTCTTTGAGACTGTCGAAACCCTTATGAATATTGCTAACATAGAATTTCCGGATTTACCTCTTTACCTTTTTGGACACAGCATGGGCGCTCTGGTGTCTATAAGAGTTGCACAGGAAAGAACGGAAGATTTTAAGGCCTGTGTGTTCAGCGCACCTCCATTACATTCTCTTAAAAAGCAGGCTGGTGGACTTGTGCCTTTATTGATCGTTCTTAATATGGTTGCTCCGTTTGTAAGATTCAGTAATAGAATCGATCCCAACAAACTCTCAACAAACCCTGAGGCGGTTAAAAGATATATTAATGATCCTTTCGTTCACGACAAAATATCTGCAAGGCTCTTCAACAATATGGATAAGAACATATCAATAGCATGGCAGAAAACGGATAATCTGCCAGATTCGGTTATGTTCATTTACGGCACTGATGATACCGTGATTTCAGTTGATGCCATAAAGGAATTCTTTGAAAAAGTCTCTGCTAAAAACAAGCGGATTGTTGAAATTGAAGGAGGAAAACACGAAATCTTTGAAGATCTTGAACGCAAAGAGAGATTTTTCAATGAAATAGCCAGCTATTTCTTAGACAACCTGTGAGTCAAGCTTGCTTACCCATTTCCTTGCAATCCTTTCGTCACGCCGTATTGCGTGTACGAGTTCATCGATGGAAGCAAACTTGAGCTCGGGGCGCAAAAACTTTAATAGTTCTATCTCAAGTCTCTTGCCGTAAAGGTCACCTGAAAAATCCAGAAAATACACTTCGTATTTTATTTCTTTAGAAAAGTTAACCGTTGGTCTGAACCCGATATTTAATAATCCGTAATATAGCCTGCTTCCTATTATTGATTTAACGATATAAACTCCAGAGCGTGGAGTCACAACCTTCTCAATTCCTCGTGAAATATTTGCAGTAGGAAAACCGAGCTTGGTTCCAAGACGATTATCTTGATAAACCTTTCCTGAGATTGTGTAAGGAGACCCTAACAATTCATTGGCCAACTCTATTTTTCCCTGTGCTAACAATTCTCGTATCCAACTGCTGCTTATCTTTCTTCCATCGCGTTTCAAATGAGGTACGATAACGAGTTCGAATTTTAGTTTCCTTGACAGTTCTCTCAATAGTTCGGTGTTACCGCGCGCACCTTTTCCAAAGGTGAAGTCTTCTCCTACAACGAGGCCTACCATTCCCTGGTTTATAAGAGCCAGAATATATTCTTCAGGTTCAATATCTTTGATCTCTTCAATATCTACAGTTACCACGTTTTTTATACCAAGGGAAAGGATCAGTTCAACCCTTTTTGCAATCGTGTAGATCAGACCCGGGAAGTTCGGGAAGTAATATCCCCATGGATAAATTATGGAAAGAGCAGTACTACATACATTAAGCTTTCTGGAAAGCTTAAGAGTCTCCGACATTATTTTTCTATGTCCGAGATGAACACCATCAAAGTTACCTATGCAAACAGTGAATTTTTTACCCACGGAATACCTTCTCCAATGTTGCGACTCTTTCTTTTGATACTTTTTTTGCGAGAGTCTTAATGAATTTGCTTGTCCTTTCGGATCTGGCAATAGCGAGTAGATTCTGATCTTCATCTATAATCCTTATCACGGCTTCTTTAGGAAATACACCTTTTATTTCAACAACTCCATTGGAATATATCTGGCCACCGTTTAATACTTTCTCGGCCTGTTCTCTGGAAACGACAATCCCTGGAAGAAAACTGACAACTTCGTTCATAGGCTTTATGTCTTTAATATCAACCTCATCGAGTTTAACAGCATCGGAAACTGAAAACTTTCCTATGGCCAGCCTTCGCAAAAAGGTCGTTGTTGCTCCACATCCGAGCTTATAACCTATGTCCATAACAAGGGAACGAACGTAGGTTCCAGCTGAGACCTTTACAACGAATGATACAGTCATTTCGACGGGGTCGAAGGATTTTACATAGACGTCGTGTATTGTGACCTTCTTTGGTGGTAAGTTTATGATTTTCCCCTTTCTCGCGAGCCTGTAAAGTCGCTCACCTTTATATTTTTTCGCTGAATATGCCGGTGGCACCTGCATGTATTCCCCGGTGAAGCTTTCAATAGCATCTCTGATCATTTCCTCGGTGATATGGGAACTTTCCCTTTCTTCGACAAGATTACCAGTAAAATCAAAGGTATCGGTCATAACACCGAGTTTCATTTCAACCTCATATGTCTTATCCAAACCTTTTATATATTCCAAAAGCCTGGTAGCTTTGCCAACACCAACAATGAGGAGACCACTGGCAAAGGGATCAAGGGTCCCGGAATGCCCAACCTTTTTTATTCCAAACTTCTTGCGGATTTCATCGACAACATCATGCGAAGTAATCCCGGAAGGTTTATCGATGAAAAGAAATCCGTTCAAATTCATTCATTCTCTTCCTTTTCCTGTTCTTGTTTTTTGATTTCTTCAAGTATTTTTGATATTCGTAAACTCGCTTCTATGCCAATGTCTTCATGAAATCTCAACTCAGGAGCTTTAAAAAGCCTTATGTTTTTCGCTACGGCTGTCCTGAAGTATCCCTTGTTTTCCTCCATAAATTCCACCGCTTTTTTCTTTTCTTCATCATTCCCAAGGTAGCTAACAAAAATGTTTGCGCAACGCTTGTCTTTTGAAAGCTCGATTCTCACGATAGAAACCAAAGTAGGATCTATTTCACTTTCTCCTTTGAAATTCCGAAGCGCTTCAGTTAGAACCTTTTGAATCTCCGATTCCAGCATCGCTTTTCTGTAACCTGCGGACATCCGTTCCACCTCCCCTACCTCTAATCATTATACATTACTTTCAAAGGGGCTTGATTTTCGAATCATTAATGCCCAATCAAGGAGGTTTAAATTAAGGACTTGTTATTAATGATTCAAAAGAAGAGCGTATCCTTTTATAATCTTCTGAAATTTCTACGTCATGTTTGCTGTTGTTCCAGATAAATTTAAGAAATTCAATCAACATATCGTACTTCTTGCCCACGGTTAATTTTAAAAGCGTCGAACGGGTAGTTTGAGGCTCGTCACTATTAACAATCGTTTTAAATAATTCTTCAATAGAATATGGCCTTAATTTGTTAATCTCAAGGTAAGAGGCAATATTTTCTAAAACAGCTTCGCACGTTTTCCTAGGAAGCGCGTTGAAAGATTTAAAAGTTGATTCCAGGTAAGGTAATACCTGTCGATAATAATGATACGCAACCGGTGCATCGTCCAATGGTTTGATTTCAAGGATGGCCATTGCCTGAGCACATTGCTCATCGTCGAGACTCATAAAGAACTTTCCTATAAGATCTTCACCCGGGTAAATGTAGTAAACATTACCGTGTAGAATCCCATAAGCTTTCAATGTATCGAGATAACCTTCTGCCATATATTTTTTTGAGACTTCCGGATCGAAAGTTAGTATTCCACCATAATACTCCCGGGGCTTTATGTAAATAATCTCTTCATCCGATTTTGTGAAGCCTTTGATCAGATTTAAAATATCAACAATCCCATACGTACCTATATCGACAACTACAATCTTTTTAAAACCCTTTTTAATGGCCATTTCTACCGGAATGTTTGCATAAACGCCTCCATCAATAAATTTTGCTCCACCTATGTTTTCCCGTTTGAATACCGGGAAATTGGCACTTGCCAGTATATAATCTATAAGCATTCCTTCCGGTATATCGTCTATGTAGAGCATAACAGGAGACAAGCTAGAAACCGAGTAGGCAACGAGTCCATAATCGATCGGGGATGAACGTATCTTCTCTTCAGATATAATCTCGCTTAATTTTTTTCTCAATGGAGATACATCTATACCAGACTCTTCAAACAACATTTTTACAGCTTCGGCAATGCTGCTCAATTTGAGATTCTTGATATCGCCTTCAAAGAGCGGTCTAATATTTGGTGAGATTTTCATTATATCCTCATAAGTTGCTGTCAACCAGAGCTTCCTAGCCAGCTCAAACTCGCCCATAGCAACCCCGGCACCGTTAATCGCACCAACTGAGGTACCATAAACGCCGCCTATCTCTTCTCCTAAATCCATCACTGCTTTCCAGACACCTACTTCATAGGCTCCTCTACCGCCGCCACCAGAAAGCACAAGAGCAATTTTTTCAGAAAAGCCTGTCGAAAACATTATCAAACACACTCCAAAAATAATAAGAATTTTTAATTTCATCATTTTACCACCATTCACTTTTCTCATTTCAGGAGACTCCATAACAAATACTACCATACAATCAGAAAACAATGTGGTTCTATCTCTTCTGCTGAAAAAACGCTCAAAATTAAAAACTTTTATACAGAAAAATTCCCAACAAACTATGTTTTTGCGTCTTACCGATGAATTCTGGAATTTTAGAAAACGCTTTTTAATGATAAAATAAATAATACTTAGGATACAAAATAAAATTTCGGGGGGGAAAACTTTGCTCAAAGAGTTCTTCAAGCGTTATTGGTGGACTTACCTTCTGGGTAGCTTCTTTCTAATCATCGTCGATCTTCTACAACTTATTGTACCCCGGGTTATCGGTAATATAGTCGATACTCTCAAGGTTGGATTGAACGACATATCGGCTTTAAAGCTCTCTATCATAAGCATCTTTATGATAGCACTGGGAGTATTTATGGCCAGGTTCTTCTGGCGCATACTGATAATGGGGACTGCACGAAGATTCGAATATTATTCGAAGAAAATACTCTTTGAAAAGCTCCTCAGTCTTTCACCGAGTTTTTACGACAAAACCCGTGTTGGAGATCTTATGGCAAGGTTTACCAACGATGTAAGAGCAGTCAGAATGGCAATGGGGCCAGCCATCGTTATGATCGTAGATGCTATTTTCCTGACTTCTGTTACAATTATCGCCATGGGAACCATGGTTGATTGGAGCTTAACGTGGATAGCAATCATCCCTTTACCTTTTTTGGCAATGGTTACAAGCTTCTTTGGAAAAATGATACACAACCGCTTCAAGAGTGTTCAAGAATCCTTCTCCGATCTTACTGACACCGTTGAAGAATCTGTGTCAGGCGTTCGTGTCATCAAAAGCTATGGTATCGAGGATTTGAGATACGAAACACTCAAAAAAAAATCTCAGGATTATGTCAACAAAAATATGCGGCTTGTGCGCGTATGGGGAATGTTTTTTCCATTAATACAGCTACTGGCTTCGATAGGCTATATAATAGCTACCTTTTATGGTGGTAGAAAGGTGATTCTCGGTGAGATAACGCTGGGAGAATTTATCACATTTACTGCTTATCTCGGTATGCTTATATGGCCTATGATGGCGATTGGTTGGGTTATAAACCTCATTCAAAGGGGAAGGGCTTCCTACAAACGGCTTCTTGATATCCTGAACAGGGAATCGGAAGTAATTTCGAAAGACCCCGTAGCTGCAAAAAAACTGCAAGGCCATGTGATTATAAGAGATTTGACGTATAGATATCCTGGATCAGAACGGGTGGTGCTCGATAATATTTCAATGGAAATAAAACCAGGCACCAAAGTGGCGATCGTTGGAACCACAGGTTCAGGAAAATCTACCATAGCGAAACTCATAGCCAGACTTTACCAAGTTCCCGATGGAAAGATATTTATAGACGGAATAGACATTAACAAACTTCCACCGGAAACGGTAAGGGAAAATATCTCGTACGTTCCTCAGGAAACATTCCTTTTTACCGATACGATCAAAGGAAACATAGCCTTTGGTATTGAAGATGATGAAGAAGAAAGGATTGTAAAGTACGCAAGCGTTGCAGCAATACATGAGGATATCGTTCAGTTCCCGAAGGGATACGACACATTGGTTGGAGAGAGAGGAGTAACACTTTCCGGAGGACAGAAACAACGAGTGGCAATAGCACGAGCTTTGATAAAAGAAACTCCCATAGTTATTCTGGACGATTGTTTGTCGGCTGTGGATACGGAAACAGAAGCTCGAATTCTTTCCAGTCTCGTGAATTCGACAGAGAAGAAAACGATTATTATCATTTCTCATCGATTGAAAGCCGTTAGAGACGCGAATGTTATCTATGTACTACACGACGGAAAAATCGTTGGTCATGGAACACATGAGGAATTAATCGAATCTAACGAACTTTATCGAAGAATGTACGAGCGGCAATTGTTAGAAGAAAAATTGGAGGAGGAGTAATATATATGGCTCGCGATATGTACACAGAAGTTGATGAAAGGAGTAAAGTCCGGGACTGGCACGTAATCCTGAGGTTGTGGAAATACGCAAAACCCTATTGGTATCTCCTTTTGATAGGGGTTGTAATGATAATAATCTCCACCGGCTTCGACCTGGTTCTACCATATTTACAGAAAGTGGCTATAGATAACTTCATGAATGTTAAACACCATTATAAAATTGTTGAATATAATAACGGCCAACCAAAATTCGTTGAAGATCCAGATGGGAAATTTATTCTGAAACAGCTCGAAGATGGAACCGTTATAATAACAGACGGTGAGATAAAATACCACATTTCTTCTGAAGAATTGCGGGAACTTCGCGCCAGAGACCTTGTAGGTATCTCCAAATTAGCTCTTTACATGCTTTTGATCCTGCTAGGAATGTTTTTTACGAGTTATCTTCAAGTCTATGTTACGAGCTACATGGGACAAAAAGTTACCCATGATATCAGGAAAGCATTGTTCAGACACGTGATGAGACTGCCCATGAGGTTTTTTGATACCAATCCTTCCGGGAGGATTGCAACTCGTATAGCAAATGACACAAAAAACATTGCTGAGTTCTTCAGTAGTGTTATCACGTCAATAATTAAAGATGTTGTTTTGCTTGTTGGAATTATTATCGTGATGCTGAAATTGTCCCTATACCTCGGGCTAATTTCTCTTGCCGTTCTGCCACTAATTGCTTTTGCCATACTCATTTTCCGTTACTTCGACCGTATTGCATATCGTAAAGTCAGAACAAGATTAGCTGCTATCAACGCTTTTCTTGCAGAACATATATCCGGGATGGCTGTGATTCAGCTTTTCAATCAGGAGAAAAGAAAAGCAAAAGAATTTGATGAAGTAAATAAAAAACATTACAAAAGTCTCAGGGAACAGTTGCTTATTTTTTCGATATTCAGACCGCTGATGGATGTTGTGTATTATCTTGCACTGACAGTTCTTATATGGTTCGGTGCTAAGGGGATCATACAACACACCCTTGAGTTTGGTGTACTGTACGCCTTCGTAAGCTATATCGACATGTTCTTTAGACCACTAAAAGATATTGCTGAAAAATACGATATAGTTCAAAATGCGCTGGCATCTTCCGAAAAGATATTCAAGCTTATGGATACTCCCGAAGAAACGTACAACGACGAACGAGAACCTGTAAGAAAGATCTCAGGCGAGATAGAATTTGACAATGTCTCTTTCGCTTATGATGGGGAAAATTACGTGCTTAAAAATATATCCTTCCGCGTTTCTCCAAAGGAGAAGATTGCCATAGTTGGAGAAACCGGAGCAGGTAAGACCTCAATTATAAGCCTGCTGAACGGTTTATACCGTATCCAGAACGGGGATATAAGAATAGATGGTACATCTATCTATGATCTAAACCTTCAATCACTGAGGCGTCGAATTGGTGTCGTTCTACAGGATGTCTTCCTGTTTTCCGGAACGATTCTCGATAACATACGTCTTTTCAATGAAGAGATTCCCAGACAGAAGGTTATTGAAGCAGCAAAATACGTTTATGCAGAGCGTTTTATAGAACGTCTGTCAAAAGGATACGATACGGAGATTCTCGAACGCGGTGGAACGCTCTCAGCGGGAGAACGGCAATTGATTGCTCTGGCCAGGGCCGTACTCTATAACGCTGAAATTCTCGTACTTGATGAAGCGACGGCCAACATCGACGCTGAAACTGAAATGCTTATCCAGCAGGCAATGGAAAAAATTTCCAAAGAGAAAACTGTGCTTACCATCGCTCACAGAATATCCACGATAAGGAACTCCGATAGAATACTCGTAATTCATAAAGGAAAACTGGTTGAAGCAGGGAGTCACGACGAACTCATAAAGCTTGGCGGCATTTATGCAGATCTCTACAGGCTGCAGTATGAGCTGGATGATGCTGGTTGATGAATAAAAAAATTGCTGCCCTTTTCAGGGCAGCGAAGCGGTCTGAGGGTTACTTCAGCAAGAATATTATAATCACTTCAACCGCAGGGCATACCTTTAAGCTTGTCCAGGATTCAAATTTAGTGGGTTGACAGGCCTGAAACTTAGTTCAGATCTTCATTTAAGTTAGTAAAATCCATGATGAAATTGTCTTTTTCTCTCCATTTTCTCCTGACTTTTACGAAAAGGTCGAGAAACACCTTCGTATCGAAAAGATATTCCATATCCTGCCTTGCAAGGGTGCCAATTTTCTTTATCATAGTGCCACCCTTACCTATAATTATCGCTTTCTGGGTAGGACGCTCTACAACTATCTCGCCCCTGATATACAGCGTGCCGTTTTCTCTGTAAGTAAATTCTTCGATAGAAACACCAACAGAATGCGGCACCTCTTCCTTTGTAAGCAGGAGGATCTTCTCCCTGATAATCTCTGCAGCCATAAAACGTGCCGATCTGTCTGTTATAACATCTTCAGGGAAGAGAGGGGGACCTGGTGGCATTCTATCTATGACAGCTTCAAGAAACTCTTTAATGCCTTCCCCGGTAATTGCAGAGACAGGGAAAGTTTTCTCCACATTTTTAAAAAGCTTGGTTCCTTCTTCAAGGAACTCCCTTATTTTCTTTCTCGTTTTCACCAGATCAATTTTGTTAATAACTAAAAACACAGGAATATTGGAGCTGTTCACATGTTTCGCTACGAGAAAATCAGATTTTTTTATGCCGTCACTTATATCAAGTATGGCCGCTATCAGATCAGAACCGTTGAGAGCACTGACCGCGATCTTTACAAGGTACGCTCCCAGCTTGTGCAACGGCTTGTGGATCCCCGGGGTATCATAAAAAATCACCTGTCCCCGTTCGGTGGTTACGATACCACCGATACGGTTGCGAGTGGTTTGAACCTTATCTGAAACAATAGCTACCTTTTCGCCGACCAGTTGATTGACCAGCGAGGATTTTCCCACATTTGGCTTACCAACCAATGAAACTATACCTGATCTATAATCGCTTTTTTCGCTCATTTGTGTTCCTCGTTTATCAGATATGAGAGGTCAGCAATCTCAAAGAAAAGCTCATCAAGAGCTTTCAAGAATCCAAGACGATTCAGACGTATATCCACCTGGCTGTCCATAACGAAGACTTCATCAAAATATTCGTCTATGGGTTCTTTCAAGGCAATAAGGGTTTTCAATGCTACCAAGAAATCGCGTTTTTCCAGTGCTTTCTTTATTTTGTCCAGAGCCTCGACATAAGCATTGAAAAGATTTACTTCTGCTTCTTTCAGGAAAAGTGACCCGTCAAACTTGTTGGAATCATGCTTCTTGCTGATGTTGTGAACTCTCTGGTATGCTACAAGCAATTTGTCGAAATCATCACGTCCGATAATCTCTGAAATCGCTTTTGCTACAAGTTCACCAAGATATGGGTTCTTCCACCACATTGAAACAGCACGGGCTATGTTTATCGAATACCCTTTTTCGAGTAAGAAGGCTTCATAACGGGACTTTATAAAAGGTTCAAAAGTTGTGGAGATTTTCTCGTAACCTTCTCCCAGATTATCAGCTGCCTTCTCAAAGAGCTTGATAAGATTCATATTCCATCCAAAAGCGTACATCGTCTCGAAGATTTGCGATAATTTCCGTCTCAATCCATAAGGATCTTTAGAACCGGATGGAATATTTCCTAGCAGGAAATTTCCAACCAGCGTATCTATTCTATCGGCTACACCAACAACGGCACCTGTAAGGGTTTCAGGAACTTCATTTAGAGGTTCGTAATGTTCCTGAATGCCCCATGCAACTTCGCTGCTCTCACCGGATTCAAGGGCATAGATCCTCCCCATGATTCCCTGAAGTTCCGGAAATTCCTGAACAACCCTTGTTGTTAGGTCCGCTTTTGCCAGTAAAGCTGTTCTGTCTATAGCCTCTTCTTCAGCAGGTTTTGCATTCAACTGCTTTGCGATATATTTCGAAAGCGAGCGAACACGTTGTGTTTTTTCGTAGAGAGTTCCAAGACCTCTCTGGAACAGAATCCCTTTTAGGTATTCAACATATGCTTCCAATGGTTTCTGAATATCTCTTTCAAAGTAGAAATGTGCGTCTTCTAGCCTGGCATTTATAACCTCTTCGTATCCTTTTCTCACATTTCCTTTGGGATCGGCAGGACCGTCCTGGAAGGCAACGAAACTATTCGTTAATTTATTTTCTTCATAAACAGGAAAAGTTCTTTGATGGTGCCTTATGGTAACTATGATGACCTCGTCTGGTAGATACAGATATTTAGGCAAAAATTTTCCTAAAACAGCTGTAGGTAATTCTGTAATGCAGGTAACTTCATCTATTAGTTCAGCGTCCCTGGGAATTGTGACGTTTTTCTCATTCTCAATTCTCTCAAGCTCATTTATAACCCTTTGTGCTCTTTCATCGAAATCTGCTATAACCAACGCTTCTTTGAGGGTCTCAAAATAATTTTCAGAGGTAACCTTTATTTTGTCAAAGAAGAAACGGTGCCCATAAGACGTGTCTGAGGCTTTTTTATCGAAAAGCTCCAGGTTCAGAATTTCGTCGTCGAACAACGCTACAAGCCATCTTACAGGCCTCACGAATTTATGTTCGCCATTTCCCCATCTCATCGGTTTTTTGAATTGTAGTCCATGGATAAGTTCCTTAAACACCTCAGAAAGAACCAGAGAGGTTTTCTTACCCTCAACCTTTTTCTTCAAGAAAATGTAGGATGTACCTTTGAATTCCCTTACTTCGACATCGTCGACAGTAGCATTGTTAGATCTCAAAAAACCTTCAAGGGCTTTCGTAGGCTTACCATCTTTTAAAGCAACCTTTTCAGCTGGTCCGCGTTTCTCCTGATAATAATCTTCCTGCTTCTCAGGCAATCCTTTGATCAAAACACCGAAGCGTCTGCTTGCTATGAAAGTCTTGATGTTTGAATAGTTAATACGTTGTTGTTCTAATAAATTAGGCAAACGTCCGTTTATCTGAGAAACGATACTTTTCACTTCACTGGCAGGTATTTCCTCTATCCCGATTTCAAGCAGTGCCTTATGTGAACTCATTCGCTATCACGCTCCTGCTGAATATAAGCTCTGGCAACAGCTCTTGCCATATCACGAATGGATTTGATGTAACTTTGTCTTTGCGCAACGCTGATCGCGTTTCGGGCATCCAGAAGGTTAAAGGTGTGAGAACATTTAATCATGTAGTCATAGGCTGGAAGAATCAAATTGGCTTCCATGCACCTTTCAAATTCCTTTGTATACATTCTATAAAGCTCAAAAAGCATTTCGGTATCAGCAACATCGAAATTATACGCTGAAAACTGCCGTTCGTTTTCAAGGAACACATCACCGTATTTGAAGTGTTCATTCCAGTCTATATCAAAGAAATTATCCTTACCCTGGAGATACATGGCGATTCTCTCAAGACCGTAGGTTATCTCCAGAGATATAAGGTCGACATCTATACTGCCAACCTGCTGAAAATATGTGAACTGAGTAACCTCCATACCATCGAGCCATACTTCCCAGCCAACACCCCAGGCACCCAAAGTCGGCGATTCCCAGTTGTCTTCAACGAATCGAATATCATGCTCTTTGGGATCTATACCAAGGGCTTCCAGTGAACCTATATAGAGCTCCTGTGAGTTTTCAGGGCTGGGTTTGATAATTACCTGATATTGGAAGTATCGTTGAGTTCTCATTGGATTTTCTCCGTATCTTCCATCAGTGGGCCTCCGACTTGGTTGCACAAAAGCTACTCTCCAGGGCTTTTTACCGAGAGAACGTAAAAAGGTTGATGGATGAAAGGTACCAGCACCCATTTCAACATCGTATGGCTGGTCAATAAGACACCCTTGAGAACTCCAATAGTCATTAAGTTTTGCTATTATCTCTTGCAGGTACATACCATTCCTCCATTCATTCTATAGCTATCAGGTAATAGTAATAAGGTTGCCCGCCATTATGAAGCTCAAATTCCAAATTTTCAAATTCATCGGAAAGATAGTCCATGAGCTTCTTTGCAGCTTCTTCCTTGATATCTTTCCCATAGAATATCGTTGCTATTTCGTAGTCTTCGTTTTCATCGAGCACTTTTTTAATGCTTTCAAAGGCAACCTTTTCAAGCTTTCTTCCAGTAGCAAATAATTTATCTTTCCCCAAAGCTATATATTCGCCTTTTCTTACCTTTTTACCCTTTACGCTTGAATCTCTTATAGCATAGGTTATAGAAATTGGGGCAACTCTTTCGGCCGCTTCTTCCATCTCTTTTATCAGCTCATCGGTATCCATGGAATCATCGTAAACGGCCAGGGCGCTTATGCCTTCCTGTACACTTCTCGTGGGAATAATGTAAACCTTCTTGGCGGGATTCTTTTCCATTACCGCATTTGCTGCTTCTTTTGCTGTGTGGATTATATTTGGATTGTTTGGAAGCAATATGACAACATTGGGTTCCAAACGCTCGATAGAATCATAAATATCCTTCATACTCGGATTCATCGTTTGACCGCCTTTAACGAGAATATCTGCACCTAAGCTCTTCATAATCTCTGACAACCCTTCACCTGGAGAAACGGCTACTATCCCATGAACCTTTCCTTCACCGAAATTCTGTTGAGCTTCCTGAACCTCTATCACGTGTTCGTGCTGGAGCTTCATATTATCTATTTTTACCTTTTGAAGTTGTCCATAGCTGATGAATTTTTCAATAACTTCCCCTGGGTGATCGGTGTGTATATGTATCTTTATAATATTATCCTGATTTACTATAACGATAGAATCTCCCATTTCTTCAAGGTAACTCTTCAGGGAGTCACATATTTCGTGTTGTTCTTCATTATTTTGATCGTCGAGAGCAATAATTAACTCGGTACAGTAGGTGTATTTAAGTTCCTCTTTTACAACCTCGACGATTTTTTCTGCGGAACCGCCTGCAACAGCCAGCCCGGTCTCAAGAAGTTCTGCTTCCGTATCGCCTTGAGCAGCCAGGTTGAAACCTTCGAAAATGTAAGCAAGTCCTTTTGCCCCTGCATCAACAACGCCTGCTTCCCGAAGCTTAGCTAACATGGTTGGAGTCAAGTCCACCGTTTCAAAAGCAATTTCAGATATTCTCTTAAAGTATTCCTCAAATTCTTCCACATCAGCCAACTCATCCCGTGCTCTATCTGCGACAACCCTTATAACGGTCAGCATTGTTCCCTCAACGGGTTTAATAACCGATTTGTAGGCCACTTCTTTCGCACTTTGTAGAGCCTCTGTAAAAGCTTTGGTTGTTAGCAACTTCTTTTCTTTCGTACCTTCCGCGAAACCCCGGAATATCTGCGAAAGTATGACCCCGGAATTACCACGGGCCCCCATCAACATACCGGTTTTTACTGCTTCCAATACATCCGACAGATCATCAGATTTAAGCTTATCAAGGTACGAAAGAGCTTCAAGAACAGCCGCTGACATGTTTGAACCTGTATCTCCGTCTGGAACAGGGAAAACGTTAAGAGCGTTTATCTCATCCTTATTTGCGAGCAAACGCTCAGCGGCTTTTCGAAAAGCCAGAATGAAGAACTTGCCGTTGAGCCTTTTCATTTACAACGCCTCCTGTTAGTCTTCAAGTCCAACTACATGAACGTTTACTTTAACATTATTGGCTTCTGTCAAAGTCTTTAGTTTGTGGAATACGTTTTCCTGTATGTTTTCGACGACTGTGGGTATTCTTATACCGTACTCGAGGGTCAAATCGATATTCACTTCAAGCGAGCCATCGATCTCCTCGATTACTTTTATACCCTGCTTGTCGTCTCCACCCAGCAGTTTTGCCAGAAACCCCTGCTGTGGGGCACCTACATTAACAGGCCCGTAGGATTCAGAAACGACTTTCTTTACAATTGACCCGATCGCCTGCAGCGTGATTTCAATCTTTCCGTACTCGGTCGTTATTAGCATTTCTTTCACCTCTCAGTTCAAATATTCTTTTTTCAATACCCCTGCTGTCCAGAAAAAGTTCAGAAAGAATCTCCTCCCTCGATCCATGCTCCGAAAATCTATCTTCAACACCCATTGCTACGACTCTGGTGGAAAAACCGTGATCGCTTGCATAAAGCATTACGCTGGAACCAAAACCACCTATTTTGACTCCTTCCTCTATGCAAACAACAAGGTCATGCTTCTTCAACACCTCGGCTAAAGTCACCTCATCTAAGGGTTTTACTGATCTACAGTTGTATAGTGTATAACCATGTTTTTCAGCTACCTGTTTCGCTGGTGAAACCATACTGCCAACAGCGAGTATTGCCACTTCTTTGCCATCAAAAAGTTTTTCCCATTTCCACACGTTGATCTTCATCATAGAATTGAGAATCTCTTCAAGGTTGGCTATCTCAGATTGTCTCGGATATCTTATTGCAATGGGGCCCGAAATTTCTTCATCTGACAGAATAGTGCACACAATATTTGCCAGTTCCTGTAGATTCGATGGCGCTAAAACCCTCATGTTTGGTATCATGCTGAGATAAGCGATATCAAATATTCCGTTGTGTGTAGGACCATCCCTTCCCACAATTCCTGCTCTATCTATAGCAAAAACAACCGGCAATCGTTGTAAAGCAACATCGTGAATCAACTGATCAAAAGAACGCTGTAAGAAAGTAGAATATACAGCGAAAACAGGTTTCAAATTTTTGGTGGCGATACCGGCAGCGAAAGTTGTGCAGAGTTGCTCGGTAATCCCCAGATCAAAAAATCTTTCAGGGAACTTTCTGGCAAACTCTGCTAATCCTGTTCCATCAGGCATCGCTGCGGTGACCGCGACGATTCTTGGATCCAATTCACCAAGCTTTGCTAGAACCGAGCCAAAGACCCTGCTGTAAGAAACCATATTCGTTTGAGTTATTTTCTGCCCTGTTTCCGGATCGATCCTGGAAACACTGTGAAATGTCGTTGGATCCTTCTCAGCGTAGTCAAGACCTGCACCCTTTTTGGTCACTACATGTATCAAGAATGGCTCATCAAAGTTTTTAACCATCTTGAACAAGCCTTCCATTTCACGGATATTGTGGCCGTTAATTGGGCCAATGTAGTTCAACCCAAGATCTTCAAATATATTTCCGCCAAGAAGGGAATGCTTTACCCCCGATTTGAGTTTGGAAAGTATATTCTCAATTTTACTGAGCCTCATTGTCTCAAGTGCACTTTTCAGGTCCTCTTTTAATTCACGGTAAATAGGATTCAATCGAAATTCATTGAGTTTTGTTGAAAGAGATCCGACGTTTCTGCT
The DNA here is from genome assembly GCF_001639905.1 of Kosmotoga sp. DU53. Lineage (NCBI taxonomy): Bacteria > Thermotogati > Thermotogota > Thermotogae > Kosmotogales > Kosmotogaceae > Kosmotoga > Kosmotoga sp. DU53. The sequence continues at coordinate 166,259 of NZ_JGCK01000073.1, forward strand.
GATACTCATTCCATTATCATTTACCACTATCTTTATCTTCGATGAAAGTTCCCGTATCTGATTTAAGGCTTCCAGGCTTATCCCGGATGTCAACGCACCATCTCCTACGACAACAACAATGTTTCTCTTCTCGTTTCTTAACTTTAAAGCCTGTTCAATTCCAAGAGCCGCTGGAATAGCAGTTCCAACATGTCCAGCGCCAAATACATCGTACTTACTCTCGTCCCGTTTGGTGAATCCGCTTATCCCATGCCTTTGCCTTAAGGTTTTGAAAGCCTTAAAGCGCCCTGTCAGGAGTTTATGAGAATAGGCCTGATGTCCTGTGTCCCAGATGATAATATCTTTTTCCGGATCGAAGACACGATAAAGGGCAAATGTTAACTCAATGGTACCAAGATTTGAGGCAAGGTGCCCTGTATTTTTCGACACAACATTAGCGATGTAGTTCCTGAATTCTTCCGCCAGTATCTCAAGTTCAGGATAGCTATACCCTTTTATTTTCTTGTAAAGAGGAACCTCATCAAACTCAATCATCTCATCGCCTCCCGACCATTCTCCTTGAAGAAACCATGAAATGTCTGAAAAGAATGGCCGTAGTTACTATACCTACGCCTCCGGGAACCGGAGTTATTGCAGCTACCTCAGGTTCAACCTGTTCAAAATCAACGTCTCCAACTATTTTTCCGTCATAGAGGTTGATTCCCACATCAATAATAATAGAATCTTTACCAACCATTTCTTTCGTTATGAATCCGGCGCGTCCAACTGCAGAAACTAGCACATTGGCTCTTTTTATCTTTTCCACGAGGTTTTTTGTTCGCGAATGACATATGGTAACGGTGGCATCTATTCCTTTTTTGAGCATTAACATCGAAAGCGGCTTTCCCACAGTAGTTGAACGGCCAACGATGGTAACGTCTTTTCCACTCAAACTTACATCGTAAAACCTAAGTATCTCCATAACCGCTTCTGCAGTGGGAGGTGCAAAGCTCTCATCACCGGTCATGATACCGCCTAGATTCCCCGGCGTTCTTCCTTCTACATCCTTTTCCAGTGAAAGAGCTGAGACAACCAGTTTCTCGTCAACGTTCTTAAGCGGGTGCATTATCATAACGCCCGCAACATCTCTGGATTCGTTCAGCTTTTTGATCTCTTCAACAGGATTTTCCCCTGCATGACAAATCTCCACCGAAATTCCCAGTTTACCACCGCGCTTGACTATCGAGTTCATATAGGTTTTGGTCGAGTCATCCGGTTCACTGCAAAACAATACCAACTTCGGTGGTTTCTCCTGAAGATTACCCAACCACTCTTTTATTTCCGCGTAAATCATTTTTGCCACTGGCTTACCATCTAAAAGTATACCCATTTCACACCCCTCAGAATAGTCCGGAAATCTTTCCGCTTTTGTCAATGTCGATCCTTTGAGCACCAAATTCCTTTCCCAGGCCGGGCATCAGCATGATATCTCCCGAGACCGCAACAACAAAACCAGCACCTGCGGATAAATTCAAGTCTCGAATATTGAAAATATAATCTTTTGGTGCCCCAAGAAGTTTCGGATTGTCCGAGATTGAGTACTGGGTTTTCGCCACAATAACCGGTGCATTCCCAAATCCATTCTTTTTAAAACTTCGCAACTTCGCTTTCGCTGTGGGAGAAAGCTCATAACCTTTTGCACGATAGATTTCTCGCGTCAAGATATCCAATTTCTCTTCTATCGGGGTATCCATTAAATACAACGGGTGATACTCTGAAGTGTGGGTTTCGGCCAGCTTTATGACTTCTCTTGCAAGAGCTTCTCCGCCTTTTCCACCTTTAGCCCAAACTCTGGATTCTCCGAAGGGAATCCCGTGTTTTTCGCAAAGTTTTTCAAAGAGCTTCTTCTCGGAATCTGTGTCAGTTGGAAATACGTTTAACGCTGTTAATACAGGTACCCCAAATTTTCTCAGGTTTTCATAATGAACCTGAAGATTCACGAAGCCTTTCTCAAGAGCTTCCAGGTTCTCCTCGGTTATACTGTCTTTCTTTGCTCCACCATGAAGCTTTAACGCGCGTAACGAAGCAACTAGCACAACCACCGACGGTTTGAATCCAGCTACCTGGCTGACAAAATTCAGGAACTTTTCTCCACCAAGATCTGCCCCAAATCCAGCCTCGGTAACCACATAATCAGATAGTTTCAAGGCAATCTTTGTAGCTATTATAGAATTCGTACCATGAGCAATATTTGCAAAAGGTCCGCCGTGAATGAATGCAGGGGTACCTTCTATTGTTTGAACAAGATTCGGATCAATGGCATCCTTTAACAGAGCAGCTATAGCCCCATGAACCTTGAGATCTTTTGCGAGAACATACTCTTTCTTTTTGTTTTTCGCAATAACGATGTTTCCGACCCTTTCTTTAAGATCTTCAAGATCTTTAGCCAGGCAAAGAATCGCCATTATTTCAGACGCTGCGGTTATTATAAATTTATCTTCACGGGGATAGCCGTTGGCTTTTCCACCGAGGCCGACAACAATCTTTCTGAGAGCACGATCGTTCATATCCATGGCTCTTGGCCAGTATATCTGGGTAGAATCGATTTCTAGTTCGTTATCAAACTTCAAATGTGCATCTATTGCAGCAGAAAGCAAATTATGTGCTAGTGACACCGCATGAATATCCCCTGTGAAATGAAGGTTTATGTCCTCCATTGGAAGAACCTGCGAATAACCCCCACCAGCTGCCCCGCCTTTTATTCCCATAACGGGGCCAATTGAAGGCTCCCTGAGGGTGACGAATGATTTTTTCCCCAGGCGGTTTAACGCCATCGACAGCCCTATCGAAGTGGTCGTCTTTCCCTCGCCAGCGCTTGTTGGGGTTATCGCGGTAACCAGAATAAGGTTCCCATCTTCGCGTTGGGCCAGTTCTTCATAGATTCTGTGGGATACTTTTGCAATGTAATTCCCATAAGGCTTCAAATATTTACGTTCAATGCCCGCAAATTCTGCTATTTCATCAATGGGCTTTAATTTTGTGGCCTGAGCGATTGCTAGATCATCATTCATAACCTTCCACCTCTTAAAGGGCTCTCTTTTCTTCTGAAACCCTCTCTTTAGCTATCTTGTCCAGGACACCGTTGACGAACTTCCCCTCTTCTTGTGAACCGTATTTTTTTGTTATCTCTATAGCTTCGTTCAGTGTCACCTCGATAGGAACGTCATCTACATAAAGAAGCTCATAAGTTGCAAGCCTGAGAACACTCCTATCTATGGAAGCAAGTCGATCAAAGGTCCAATTCTTCAGATATGCGGTTATTATACTGTCAATTTCATCGAGGTGCTCGATTATTCCCATAAGATAACCTTTAGCTCTGTTTTTGCTTTCTTTGTCCAGGGAATAAAAGGCTGTTTCCCGCTCAAGATACTCCATAGCAGCAGGAAAATCCTTATGAAAATCGTACTGGAAAATCGACCTGAAAACAATTTCTCTTATTTTCCTTCTCTGACCGGTTCCGGGATTAGGCATTTTTTCAATCAATCCCTCGCATCAAGTATCGTTCTCTTCTTCCGGTTTTTCCAGTTCTTCTAGATGTTCTTCTTTTACCTCAGGAACTGGCTCTTCTTCGACAACTTCTACAACGTCTTCTATCGTGATCGATACTTCTTCGACCTTCAAACCGCTGAGATTTTCAACATCATTTTTGAGCTTCTCCTGAAGCTTCCTTGCGTAAGTAGGAATTGGTTCGCCGTATTTAACCTTGATTCTCGCAAATATTCTCACCAGCTTTTCGTCGCCTTCCTCTTCAACCTGGATGTTCACCATAGATTTTGCTTCTTTTTTTGCTTTCGGATCCTTTGGAGACATGTTCAAGAATTCAATTAGTGAATGTATAGCTATATCCCTGATGACAATATCAGATATTTCTATTTTGCCGAGATCAGATTCACCGTAATTCATTACGCTCCCTCCTTCCAAGGAAAAACAATTTTTTATGCCCTTTCAATATATTCGCCTGTTCGTGTGTCCACTTTGATTTTCTGACCGGTTTCAACAAAGAATGGTACGATAACTTTCAGGCCGGTTTCACAGACGGCTGGTTTTCCACCGCCGGATACCGTATCGCCTTTGTAACTGGGGGCCGTTTCAACAACCTCAAGGATCACAGTATTTGGCAGTACTACACCAATTGGAGTACTATCATGGAACTGAAGGTCGAGTTCCATGTTCTCCTTCAAATAGTAGACAGCCTCACCAATAATGTCTTTATCTAAAGCATATTGTTCGTAAGTTTCCAGATCCATAAAATAGAAAAGGTCGCCGTCACGATATAGATACTGAACATGTCTCAGGCTAAGGCTGGCCTCTTCCACTTTTTCACCACTATTGAACTTGAATTCTCTAACATAACCTGTCCTTATATTCTTCATTTTTGTTCTGATAATTCCGCTCCCTCTTGCGGTAAAGTGCTTGTTTACATCAAGCACTATATAAATATCATTATCAATGATCAACGCCATTCCCTTTCTTATATCTCCTACCTCTACCACAAACCACACCTCCAGATTAAAGTGTTTTCAATTTTCTATCTAGAGTTGTTAGAATTACTGCTCCGTTATCCGTTAATAAAACATCATCCTCTATGCGAACACCAAATTTCTCCGGAATATATATGCCAGGCTCTATAGTAACGACAGCACCTGAAGGCAACGGATTCTCGTTTTTAAGACCCACTGCTGGAGCTTCGTGAACCTCCATTCCCAGGCCATGCCCCAATCCATGTCCAAAATATTCTCCGTAACCTGCATTGGTAATCATATCAACCGCCATCAGATGAAGTTCTTTTCCAACCATTCCTGCTTTTGCGGCTTCACGGCAGGTTTTTTGTGTATTATAAACAATTTCATACACCTTTACCATCTCATCTGAAGGCGTTCCAAGACAGAAAGTCCTCGTGATATCGGAACAATAACCATTCACCATGGCTCCATAATCGATAAGAATAAACTCTCCTTCTTTGACTTTTTTTTCTGAGGATCTACCGTGAACTATCGCACTACGATAACCTGAAGCTACTATAGTTTCGAATGCCGGGATACCGCCGCGCTTTCTCATCTCATATTCAAGAACGGCCGCGATTTTCTGTTCAGTTATTCCTGGTTTTATAATATTGAGAGTTTCCAGAAGGGCTTTCTCAGCTACGTCTATGGCTACTTTTATTTTTTCAATTTCTTCAGGGGATTTTACCGAACGAAGTCCCTTAATAGTTTCGTCTATCGAAAGGATCTCCACATTTTCAAGCCTGGAAAAAAGATCCTTATAATGTGCAAGAGTTATTCTCTCCTCTTCGATACCGAGTCGCTTGATGTTTTCCTCTTCCACAAATTTGATTATAGTTTCTTCCACTGTCTCCATGCCGTTTTTCAACGGAATAAGCTCAAAAGATGTTTGCATAGCAGCCTGTGTGTAATAACGTGAATCGGTTAGAATATACTCTTTCTTTTGACTTATAAGAAGTACAGCAAAAGAACCCGAAAAACCTGAAACGTACCACGTTGTGGCACGATTTCTATCTTCAAAGTTAAGAAGTATAACTCCATCTACATCATCTTTTACCATTTTTTCTCTCAACTTTGCCAGATTGTTTGCTCCCGCCATCATAAATGAACCTCCATAAAGAAAATTATAGCATTTCAAAATATTATAACTGATATTAGAATAGGGACATCTGATTCTTATGCATTTTTCCTTTCTTTTTCTTTCGTATTTCTTTAATTTCATCAGAGGAGAGAACTTTCACCGTCTTATCCAACGCACTGGTTTTAACTATAATCTTCAAAATCTCCCGTGCCCTTTGCAAAACTATGTCAGGCAATCCTGCCAATTTAGCTACATCGATTCCATGCGATTGGCTGGCAACTCCATCGACAACCTTATGTAGAAAGATAACGCCATCCTCGATCTCACGAACCTCGATAGTCTTATTATTTATCCCTTCGTACATCTGCGATAACTCCGTCAATTCAGTAAAATGTGTTGCAAAAATCGTATGACAGCCTATAGCTTCGTAAATATATTCAGAAACAGCCCACGCTATACTGATACCGTCAAAAGTGCTCGTCCCTCGCCCAACTTCATCTAAAACCACCAAACTATCCTCTGTAGCCTGAGATAAGATAGTCGCCGTTTCCATCATCTCCACAAGAAAAGTAGATTTTCCACCAGCCACATCATCCCGGGCACCTATACGGGTAAATATTCTGTCATAAACGGGGAGAATCGCACGTTTTGCAGGTACAAACGACCCAACCTGTGCCATCAAAGAAATTAAGGCGACCTGCCTTATGTAGGTGGATTTTCCGCTCATGTTAGGTCCGGTCAATATATAGAAAGAGTGTTTTTCATCGAATTGAATATCGTTAGGAACAAAATCTTTCACATAATGCTCCACAACAGGATGCCTCGCGGCTTCCACATACGAGGTGTGATTGCTTGAAAAAACCGGTCGGGTGTAACCACATTTTTTTGCCACGGTTGCAAAGGACTGAAGTACGTCCAACTCAGCAAGAAGCCCACCGGCTTTTCTGAATCTCTGCACGGAATTAGAGAGTTTTTGACAGATATCTTCGTACAACGCTCTTTCGAGAACGGCGACACGTTCACTGGCACTCAAAACCTTATCTTCAAACTCTTTTAGTTCAGGCGTAATATATCTTTCCGAGTTAACCAGCGTTTGTTTTCTTATGTAATCGTCAGGTACCCGTGAGACCTGGCCTTTCGATACTTCGATGAAGTAACCAAAGACCTTGTTATATTTGACCTTTAGATTGTTTATTCCCGTCTTTTGACGTTCTCTGAGTTCAAACTCTTTCATTTTGTCCTGTGAATGCTCAAGAAGATCCATCAGTTCGTCGAGCTCTTCACTATAACCCCTGCGTATTACCTTTCCCTCACCGGGTGCAGCAGCAGGTTCATCACTTATTGAAGCTTCTAAAAGTTTTCTTTCCTCTTCAAACAATTCTATATCTTCAGCGATTACAGAAAGAACGTCATTGGAATACAAGAGTTCTTTTATCAGGGGTAAAACCTGCAAGGTAGTTCTCAAAGCTTGAAGATCACGTGGAATCGCTCGACCGGTAGCCAGCCTCGATGATATTCTCTCAATATCGAATGCTTGACGGAGATACTCCCGGAGCTCTTCGAGCAGCAACGGATCAGAATAGAAAGCCTCAACGATATCAAGCCTTCTCTCAATTTTCCCCAAATCCTTCAAGGGATTAAGAAGCCATTCCTTCAGCTTCCTTCCACCCATAGAAGTTACAGTAGCTTTTAAGGTTTGATAGAGGGATCCTCTTCTTTCTGAAGGCAAAATAGAGAGATTCTCTATTGTTGAAGCATCAAGATACATGTACCCGGATCTTCTCAGTACTCGGGGAAGAGAAAGATGCTTCAAGGGTTTGAATTGAGTCATCTCTATATATTTGAAAAGCGCACCAAGCACAATGATCTCAGCGGAAGAGATTTCAAGCGCATCGATAGAGGCAAGTTCGTAGAAACGTTTTACATATTCGACACTGGAAGAATACGCAAAATGCCACTCCTCAAGAAATTCCAAGAAAACATTGGAAAGTTCCCCCGTTATTTCCTTCTTCAACGGCTTTAACTTCTCGTTCATTATCAATTGAGAAGGTGCCGTTCTGTACAAAACATCTTTAAGATCTGAAAGGCTTTCGCAACTGGTTACCGCAACATCACCAGTGGATATATCTGCAATCACAAAGGGAAAAACTCCCTTTTCTTCAGATACTGCCGCTATGAAGTTATTTTCTTCAGACGATAAAAGATCATCTTCGATCAATGTACCAGGCGTGATCACTCTTGTTACTTCTCTTTTGACGAGTCCTTTAGCGGTTGCAGGATCCTCCACCTGGTCACAAATAGCAACCTTATATCCTGCAGAAATTAGCTTTTTCACGTACTGATCCAGTGCATGATATGGGACGCCGGCCATAGGATGGCCGTTTCGTGAAGTCAGGACAAGTTGAAGCTCTTCTGAAATAACCCTGGCATCTTCAAAAAATGTTTCATAAAAATCTCCGAGCCTAAAAAGAAGGATACAATCTTTATATTTCTCTTTTATTTCAAGATACTGTCTCATCATTGGTGTCAGACTTTTGTTCTTCATTGCTATCACTCCATATAAGCCTAAAAACCGGCGCTTAGCGCCGGCGATTTTTCAAAAAATGGATCGTCAAGCCTTCTTAGCAACCTTCAATTTTCTCGGCTCTATAACCTTATCTACCAGTCCATATTTCACGGCCTCTGCGGGGCTCATATAGAAATCTCTATCTGTGTCCTCTTCTATCTTTTCCTTCGGTTGATTGGTGTGATGACTGAGAATCTCGTTTATCTGATCCCTTATAAAGAGCAGTTCACGAGTTCTTATCTCAATATCTTTTGCTGTTCCTTCGGCTCCGCCCCATGGCTGATGAATCATTATTCTGGAATGTGGTAACGCAAATCGCTTTCCTTTGCTTCCGCCAGCGAGTATCACCGCAGCCATTGAAGCAGCCATACCAATACATATCGTGCTGACATCTGGTTTTATATACTGCATTGTGTCATAGATCGCCAGTCCTGAAGTTACAGAACCACCCGGGCTATTGATATAGATACTTATATCCTTATCCGGGTCTTGAGATTCTAAGAACAACTTAACTACTGAATTTTGCGCCGGCAAAACAGCCATAATCCTATCGGTTACCACAAAGGAGTCAAACCCTATGTTCACTATTCTTTCCATCATCACTTCCTCCTTTTGCTTAACAGTGTTATTATAACATATGAGAAGAATGCGGAGGTGTACCATGATACCCACAGGCGAGAGTTTAGTAGACACGGGAAAAATATTTGTAAAAGCCGGAAAAGGCGGCGATGGTGCTGTTTCTTTCCGACGTGAGAAGTACATACCTTTCGGCGGCCCAGATGGTGGCGATGGTGGCAACGGTGGTAATGTTTTCATTCGAGCGACCACAAGCAAGAATACATTGCTTGAATTCCAGAGCAAAAAGAAGTTCGAGGCAGAAGACGGTGAAAACGGGTCAGGAGGAAAAAAATACGGGAAAAAGGGAAAAGATGTCATAATCGAAGTTCCCGTAGGAACACTTGTTTACGACGCGGAAACCGGAGAATTACTCGCCGATCTATCTTCACCGGGAGACATTGTTTGTGTTGCAAGAGGCGGCAAAGGTGGACGTGGAAATGTTCACTTCGCAACCTCAGTTAATCAAGCACCAAGAGTAGCAGAAGCAGGAGAACCGGGCGAAGAACGCAAAATATATCTAGAGTTAAAACTTCTGGCAGACGTTGGCTTGATAGGTTTTCCAAATACGGGAAAATCCACGATCATTTCAAAGATCTCCAATTCGAAGCCAAAGATTGCTAACTACCATTTCACGACCCTTGTGCCAAACCTCGGGGTTGTGAAACTGTCTCCAGAACACGGGTTCATAGTCGCTGATGTTCCTGGACTCGTGAAAGGTGCCCACAAAGGAGCTGGCCTCGGGCACAATTTTTTGAAACATGTGGAGCGTTGCTACCTTCTCGTCCATGTGCTGGATATAGCAGAAACTGAAGATAGAGACTTCATTCAGGATTATTATGATATCCGCAAGGAACTGGAACTTCACAATGAGGAGCTGGCCAAAAAACCGGAAATTGTTGTCGGAAACAAAATCGATGTCCTCAGCGATGAAGAGATTGAAAAACGCGTAAAGCGGTTTTATGATAAAACCGGGAAAAAAATTCTACCTATATCGGCTATTCAGGGCAGAAATATAGACAAACTAAAATGGGAGATGTGGGAAAAGATAAAAACACAAAAAACATTTCTTAAAAAAACGGGTGTCGCTTCACAGAAAAAAACGCCAAAAGTAAAACCGGTATCGCGTGAAGCTCCGGATCCTTCCGAATTCTTCATACACAAAGATTCAAAAGGAAGGTATGTTGTCGAAGGACCTGCGGTTGATTACTACGCAGAAAAATTCAAGGTGGAAAATCAAGATAAATTCTTACTGGATAAGCTCGAAGCCGGAGGTCTTTCGGAGAGACTGAGAAAGATGGGAGCTCAGGAAGGTGATATCGTTGTGATCAGAGGGCGTGAATATGAATACATGGAATAAAAGATACGGCATCTTTGGGGGATCATTCGATCCGATACACGTTGGACACGTCATTATTGCGACGAGGGCCATTGAAGCCCTCTCGCTTGATAGATTATACATCGTTCCCGCGTATATTCCACCACATAAAACTTCATGTAATGCAGATTTCCAGACGCGTTTTAATTGGATAAAACGCGTTTTTAAAGGTGAGAATAAAATCTTCGTATCGGATTTTGAAGCCAGACGGGGCGATACCTCCTATTCCATCTTCACCATAAGGCATTTTGCAGCTCTTTATGGCGATAAACCTTTCTTTCTCATCGGTGAAGATAGTTTTTATGAGCTAGATGAATGGTACAGCTATCAGGCTATCCTGGAAGAAGCCATTCTCGTGGTTTATCCTCGGGTAAGGAAAAACGTCCCTGAAAGGAAACCTCCAATATCTCCTTCAGAAAGAAATGTGCATTTTCTCAAAGCACCTCTCATCGAGATTTCTTCAACTGAAATAAGAGAAAGGATCAAAGAAGGCAAAAGCATTCTGGGAATGGTTCCGTGTTCTATATCTGAGGAGGTAAGAGCATTTTATGCCAGAAAATGAAGTCGGTCTTGCACCCATGGCGGGCTATACGGATGAAGCAATGAGGGCCATCTCTCTCGAATGGGGAGCAGATTTTGTTTTCAGTGAAATGTTGAGCGTTGAAGGAGTTTTGAGAAATGATCGAACCACACAAAAAATCATTCCGGAAACCCCGTGCAGGATCCAGCTGTTCGGAAATGACATCGCGCGTCTTGCCATGGCTGCAAAAGCCGTTCTTGATAAAGCCACATGGTTTGACATTAACGCCGGTTGTCCAGTGAAGAAAGTTGTAAAACGGGGAGCGGGAGCTGCGCTTTTAAGAGAACCAGAAAAATTAAACGCCATGATTCAGACATTGAAAGGCATTTCAGATTTGCCAGTATCTGTGAAGATCAGGCTTGGGTGGGATAAAAACGAGGTGGTAAAGATCGTCGAAAGACTTGTTGAATCCAGACCTTTCGCGATAATGGTTCACGGCCGTACCGTCGTTCAAGGATATTCTGGTGTTGCAGATTGGGAATCAATCGGTAAAGTGGTAAAAATCTGCAAACCTCATGGAATAAAAGTTTATGGTTCGGGTGATGTCTTTTCTCCAGAAAAAATTGTAGAAGCTTTCGAAAAGTACGGAGTCGATGGAGTTTTAGTGGCACGCGGGGCAATTGGAAACCCGTGGATCTTCAGCCAATACAAAGAACTGAAGCAAAAGGGAAGTTACACAGTCCCGGATCCTCATGAACGCTTGAAGGTCTTTGCAAAACATCTCAAGAAGCTGATCGAATTAAAGGGAGAAGAAAGAGCGATAATCGAGTCGAGAAAACACTTTGTGGGTTATTGCAAGGGATTACTAAATGCAACAAAGATGCGAAGAGAATACATGAAATTGAAAAACAAAACGGATGTCGAGAATTTTCTTATGCAGTATGGATTAGATATAAAGAGCTTAAAACTATGAATCGCTCAAATAAGCAATTAGGGTGCTCTATTTGTTTTTTGAAAAGAATATTTCATAAGATAAACTAAAAATGAGAGATTATGAATAAGGAGGCTGGGGGCTTGAAAAAAACAATGAAAGCTATTGTCAAAGAAACATGTGGTCCCGGTTTTTCATTGAAAGAGGTTCCTGTTCCAGAGGAACTAGGGCCAAATGAGGTTCTTGTAAAAGTGGATAAAGCATCGATCTGCGGAACGGATGTTCACATCTATGAATGGAACGAGTGGTCTCAGCAAAGAATAAAACCGCCGCAAATAGCAGGGCATGAATTCACAGGAGAGGTTATAGAGGTTGGCGAAAATGTTTCCATGGTATCTGTTGGAGACAGAGTTGTTTCCGAAACGCACATCCCTTGTATGAAATGCTTACAGTGCAAAACCGGGAAAATGCACATCTGCAGAGACATGGAAATTCTCGGAGTTGACAGGGATGGTGTCTTTGCCAAATACGTAAAGGTACCTGAAATTGTTCTCTGGAAAGTGGATAAAGGGATTCCCGCAGAGTACGCTTCGATAATGGAACCCTTTGGAAATGCTGTACACACAGCTCTTGTAACAGATCTGACCGGTAAAAACGTTTTAATTACGGGTGCCGGGCCAATCGGCGTAATGGCTGCCGCCGTTGCGAAAGCCTCAGGAGCAGCCCGGGTCATAGTTACCGAACTAAAAGACTTCCGCAAATCACTTGCGAAAAAAATGGGAGCAGATGTCGTGCTCGATCCCAGGGAAATAGATGTTCCTTCAAAAGTAAAAGAACTAACTGAAGGTAACGGTGTGGATGTACTTCTCGAAATGTCCGGAAATGTCAACGCTCTTGTTCAGGGGCTTCAAAGCATAACCAACGGTGGAGTAGTTTCGCTCCTTGGAGTGTTCCCTGGCAGTATCAGCTTCGATATCAATTCCCTGATTATCTTCAAAGGCCTCACAGTTTTTGGAATCACTGGTCGTAAGATGTTTGAAACCTGGCAAATAGCAACCCAATTATTAAAAAACAACGTTGTGGATCTATCTCCTATTGTCACTCACATTGTAAAGATGGAAGACTGGGAAAAAGGCTTTGAAGCTATGATGAGTGGTAGTTCTGGTAAGGTAATAATAGATATTTCCGAGGGGGTGTAAGGATGTTCGATTATAACGAATTCTCAAAAGAGCTAAAAGAGCTCGAAGAAAAAGGTCTTCTCGTTAGAATTAGAACATTACAAAGTCCTCAGGGAGCCTGGTTAACGATCGACGGGAAAAAGGTTTTGAATCTTTGTTCCAACAACTATCTGGGTTTAGCGTTCAATGAAGAGCTTAAAAAGGCTGCCATTGAAGCAATAGAAAAATGGGGTGTCGGTCCTGGAGCAGTTAGAACGATAGCTGGAACACTCGAAATTCACGAGCTTCTTGAAAAGGAACTTGCTGAATTCAAGAAAGTAGAAGCAACCCTTGTACTTCAGTCAGGTTTCAACGCGAATCAAGCAGTTATTCCGGCAATAACCACAGCTGAAGATGCTATTCTCTCAGATGAACTAAACCATGCGAGTATAATCGACGGAGTCAGGCTTTCCAAAGCGAAACGCTACGTCTGGAAACACAGAGACGCTGAAGACCTTGAAGAGAAACTGAAGCAAGCCAAAGCTGAAGGTTCAAGAAGACTATTGGTAATCACTGATGGAGTCTTCTCAATGGATGGAGACCTCGCCCCGCTTCCTGAGATCGTCGAAAAATGTGAAAAATATGATGCTCTGCTCATGGTAGATGACGCTCACGGAGAAGGGGTACTCGGAAGTCATGGTCGTGGAATCGTCGATCATTTTGATCTTCATGGAAGAGTCGATATTGAAGTTGGAACCCTTTCCAAAGCCTTCGGAGTAGTTGGCGGATTTGTTGCCGGTAAAAAAGAGCTCATAGATTATCTAAAACAAAAAGCACGTCCTTTCCTGTTCAGTAGTTCGCTTTCACCAGCAGAAACTGGTGCCGCTCTTGCTGCCGTGAGAATGCTCAAAGCTTCCGATGAACTGGTTAAAAAGCTCTGGGATAATGCCAGTTATTTCAAAACGGAAATGCAGAAACTGGGATTCGATACAGGTCACAGTGAAACCCCAATAACTCCTGTCATGCTTTACGACGCCAAATTGTCATCTCAGTTCAGTAAAAAACTATTTGAAGAAGGAATATTCGCCCAATCTATCGGTTATCCAACCGTTCCAAAGGGTAAGGCAAGAATAAGAGTTATGATAAGTGCCGTCCACACGAAAGAAGATCTCGATTTTGCCCTTGGAAAATTCAAAAAAGTCGGTAAAGAACTTGGTGTGATATAATAATTACCAGTCGATACCATGGCGATGGTGGGATTTCCACCATCGCTTTTTATGGAGGCGAGCGTATTGCTAAACCTCTTCTTACTCGCGATTGGTATTTTTCTTCTATTAAAAGGAGCAGATTACCTCATAGATGGTTCGGTTGCCCTGGCTAAAAGGCTTGGCGTCTCAGAACTGTTTATAGGTCTTACAATAGTAGCTTTTGGAACGAGCGCACCAGAGCTGGCCGTTAGCATACAGGCAGCCGTTAAAGGGTCAGGAATAGCCATAGGAAATGTTCTTGGCTCTAATATAGCAAATGTCGCTCTGGTTCTTGGAGCCAGTGCCCTGATCCGGAAGATAAAAGTCTCGAAATCCACCATGCGCTCTGAGATTCCCTTTGTCATCCTCATATCTCTGGCCACGGGTGTGCTGCTGTTGAACGACGGATTCGTGATCAGCAGGTATGAAGGTATCGTTTTACTGTGTTTCTTCATCATCTTTATTGATTATGTGTACGGTATGGCAAAAAAAGACATCTTCAACAAAGAAACCGTCGTTGAATCGAAAGTCGAAAATATCCTGGAGAAAAACATCGCGCTTGCGTGGCTCGCTACTCTTGGTGGGATGGCAGGTGTTATTTTCGGTGGCGAGATGGTGGTCAAGTCAGGAATTGTACTCGCGAAAACTTTTGGTGTCAGCGAAACTTTGATTGGCGTTACCGTTGTTGCCGTGGGGACCTCTTTGCCTGAACTCGTTACCTCGATTGTTGCCGGTATCAAAAAACAGGCAGATTTAGCCGTTGGAAATATCGTTGGTTCAAATATTTTCAACCTTCTTGTGGTACTGGGCATATCCTCACTCGTATCTCCAATAAAAGCGGACAGACCCGTAACACAGGACATAATTTTCACCATCGCAACGGTTACGATCCTTCCATTTCTTGCAGGAAAAAAGAGGACTCTGGGAAGATTCTCGGGAGTAATATTGCTCGCTATCTACGTTCTGTATCTTTGCATGAGCGTTATAGCAAAATAATATGTTCTGTCCAGCCCAGTCTTCACAGCAAAATCTGCTATTCCAACAACATCATACTGATGTTATAGATGAAGAACAAAACCTTACACATAATTACGGAATGCTTTCGAAAGTTCTTCCAGATGCCTTTCTTCCTCTCTGATTATCCTTTCCAAGAGTCTCTTTTTTGGAATGTATTCTACCAATCTCTTGTAAAATTCGATAGTGTCTTTTTCAATTTGCACAGCAGCTTTCACCGCTTTTTCCAGATCATCTATAAACTTTTCAGCATCTTCAAAAGAGAAAATGGAAATCTCTGCGAGACTTTTTAAAAAATCAGCATTTTCAATCTCATAAGGCTCAGCGTCCGTTTGTTCATCTTTGAATTCTTTCATCAAATCTCGGAACCATTCCACATGCTCCTTTTCCTGCCTGGCAAGACTTTCAAATAAGACTTTATTATAACCAGGCGACCTATCCGCTAGCTTAGAATAATAGGAATAACCTTTCTCCTCAATTTCAATTGCAATCTCCAGTAGTTCTGTAATACCTATCATAAAATCCCCCTTTTCTAGCCAGAATTATAACTACTTCCATTATACAAACTATGCTCATCACAACCAAAGCCTATGTACACCGTGGAACGTTCAACCTAGAAGAAGAAAGCGAGATTGAATGTTGGAGATTGGAGAAAACTGCTTCGAAGCGGAAGTGCTGAGCTGCGCTCAGGAGGCTCACGACGTTGACGCTCACGAGGTTGAGGCTTGCGGACGCTGATAAAAGTCGAGATTCGAGAAGTTAAGTACTGTAGATCCTGAGTCAAGTTCAGGATGACGAGTTATATTTGCATGGCTGTAATAAAACGCTGTTTTTTTATTGTTGGGAAGAACACGTTCTGCCCTTTGTGGTTACAAGAATTTGCCGTTGGTCGTCTTACCTTCTCGGATTCTCTTTTCTCGGATCCCGGGTTTTAACAGCATGCTGTGCCCCTACATTACTAACCAACATGAACAAATCTAACCTGTCATCCTGAAAAACGCGTAAAGTACAGATTCTGGATTAAAGATTTCCAGAATGACAAAGAGGGGCAACGTGCCTCGTTAACCTGACACTTATTCCCTAACCTGTCATCCTGAACTTGATTCAGGGTCCCTCCTAGTCACCTGCGAAGCAGTTCGCACCCCTGACGTAGTCAGGCTTACCCCCAGCGTAGCAGGGCTTACCCACGCGCAGCGTGCTCACCAGCCGCACAGCGGCCCTCTCGGTTCTCGGACTCTCGGACTCTCGGTTCTCGATTTTTACGTACAACGCACAACCTACAACCGACAACGATTCTGGTCGTCGCACAGCAACGACCAGAACTCTGTAACACATTCTTAATAGTCAATAATTGATCATCGTGTTAGTATCTCTTGGTCGGTATTTTTTGATTTACGGAGGTATTTAACATGGTTGATGGAACAAATGATTTTCAGGATTTTGTTGCGGGACACGATTCTAATGGTCACGAGCATCTTGAGATGTTCGCTATAACGGATGAGGCTGGTCAGGAGCACAATTTTGCCCTTATCGAACAGTTTGAGCACAATGGCGGCCTGTATTGGGTATGTCAGGAAGCTTTCTTTGAGGATGATGACAAGATAAGATTCGACGAAGAATCCTTTGTGGTATTCAAAGCCGAACAGGACGACGATGGGAATCTTTACCTGAACTCCCTGGAAGATGAGGAATTCGAGTCATTCCAAAAAGCCTGGGAAGCTAGCTTCGAAGAAGAAGAAGAAGAAGAGAACTAAAATTTCAAAAAAAGATAATTGAGGGAGCGTAGCTCCCTCTTTTTTGTGGCGTTGTATAATTTAATAGGGGTGTTATTATGATTTTAGTGATGAGCGTTTTTAATCCTGAGGTCAAACCACTGCTTGAGGTAATGTTGAAAATCGAAGAAGGTGAGCTCCTTGGAAGGTCTTACACCAGAGGTCTCATCGGAAAAAATGAGGTAGTTGTGGCGAGCGGGTTCGTAGGAAAAGTGGAAACCGCAGCTCTGGCGCAGAAGTTCATCGATGAATTTTCACCAAGGTTGATCGTGATGACATCCGGTGCGGGCGCGATAGACAGTTCCATCGAACCGGGAACGGTTGTAATAGGGAGTGAATTTCTTGAGTATGACCTTTATTTGCCACTGCGTTCCGGACATATAAGCGTTCCCACAACTGCTTCGGTTGCCCTGGATCATATAAAACAGTTGATGCCCGATGCAACCTATGGAAGGATCATCACGGGGGATCAAATTCTGGCGGATACTAAAAAGCGCGATGAGTTGTTCAAACAGTATCACGCATGTTGCCTCGATATGGATTCAGCGGCTCTCGCGCGTGTTGCCAAAATGAACAGAGTACCCTTTCTGGTTATAAAGGTTATTCTGGACAAGTGCGATGAGAACAGTGAGAATGACTTCGGTATCAATTTCGAAAGATACGGGCAGAAACCGGCGAAGATTCTTGCTGAATTGCTGAGGACCCACGTTCTCGAAATTAAATGAATTTTCGATTTCGCAGGGAGGGATAAGATGAATTGTATTTTCTGTAAGATAATCGCTGGCGAGATACCAGCTGGCAAAGTTGCGGAAACGGAAAACTTCCTTGCTTTCAGAGACATCAATCCCGTTGCTCCTGCACACATTCTGGTTGTTCCAAAGAAACACATGGAAAAACCTGGTGAATTGGCTCTCCTAGACGGGGATATTCTCAAGGAACTTTTCAAACTCTTCCAGGATATAGCCGAAAAGGAAGGTATAGCGGAATCCGGGTTCCGCACTCTCGTGAATACCGGGCCAGATTCCGGCCAGGAGGTTAAGCACCTCCATTTTCATATAATTGGTGGAAGAAAACTCGGAAAGATAGGGTGAATAGATGAGTTTGGATAAGGATTTTGAGCATTATTATACATCGAAACCGACTTCACCTTTTAAGGTGAAGGAGGTTGTTCTTTCTTTGAAAAACGGGAGAATGTATAAATTCAAGACACCATCGGGAGTTTTTTCTTTTGGGCAGATTGACAAGGCGAGCAAGCTGCTTATTGAACATGCCATTATTGGTGAGACTGACCGGCTCCTTGATCTCGGCTGTGGTTACGGTGTTATTGGGATCACCCTGAAAAAAGAAAATCCTGATATCTCCCTTTGCATGAGCGATGTAAATGAAAGGGCTTTGGAGTTCGCAAAGATCAACGCTAAGAATAACAATATCGTTGCGGATATAAGGCTTGGAAATCTCTATGAACCGTGGAAAGACGAGATTTTTGACAACATTGTCTGTAATCCCCCTATCGCTGCGGGAAAGAAGGTCTGGGAAAAGATTATAGTTGAAGCACCGGATCATCTTTCAGCAAAGGGAAAACTCCAGTTGGTAGCTTATCATAACAAAGGCGGAGAAAGGCTCAAAAAAATCATGAAGTCCGTCTTTGGTAATGTGAGGGAAACGGTGAAATCAGGAGGAATAAGGGTTTATGTGTCCATCAAGCTCTGAGATTTTGCTAGAACTGGAAGATATTTCTTATGAAATAAATGGAAAAAAGGTACTCAATGGAATAGATTTGAGAATTTTTAAAGGGGAGTTCTTTGGGATTTTGGGATCAAACGGTTCGGGCAAGACGACTTTGCTCAGGCTTGTTCTCGACCTTATAAAATCTACAAAAGGTGAAGTTCGAAAAGCTAATACAGTTGATATTATCGGTTACATCTTTCAGAATCCTGATAATCAAATTGTTGGATCCAGTGTCGAAGAAGACATAATCTTTGGACTTGAGAATCTCGGGCTTACTGTTGAAGAGATTAAAACCCGTGTAGATGAGACACTCAAAACTATGGGATTGGAAGATTTAAGAGATGTTGATACCATCAGTCTTTCAGGAGGACAAAAACAGCTATTGTGCATCGCTTCCATCGTTGCTATGCGACCTGAAGTTATCCTGATGGATGAACCTTACAGTATGCTCGGCAGGGGAGAGCGGAGAAAGGTTAAGCCAGTTGTTGAAGGTCTGATAAATAAGGGAACTGCGATTGTTATGGCTTCGACCAGGCTGGAGGAACTCTGTAATTGTCATCGTGTTGCGCTTTTGGAATCAGGCCGTTTGGTTTTTCTTGGCCCTCCTGAAGAGCTCAGGAAAAAAACAAGAACTTCTTGAAAGAACTGGAATCTACATTCCGCTGGTGTGTTAGTTATGTTGAGATTTGAAGTGGTAACGCACATATACAATTTTGGAAGCCCTTACGAGCGAAAAGCTCTCGAGGTTGTATCTTTTGAAATACCCAAAGGTGGTTTTTTGCTGGTTTTAGGGGAAAATGGATCCGGAAAGACCACCCTTCTCATGCTCGCTTCCGGACTTATGAAGCCAACTTTTGGGGAGATTTATGCTTTCAATGAAAAGTTAGAGAATGGGGGAAGCAAGAATCTCAGGAAAAGGATAGGGATACTGTTTCAGTTTCCTGAAAACCAGTTTTTTGCCGAAACCGTTGAAGAGGAAGTTAAATACGCGGGAAAGAACTTTGAAATACCTTCTCTAGAGAAACGCTTCGATGAAGTTATGCAAATGGTTGGGTTGCCTGCTGAAAAAATTGCCAACCTTTCCCCTTTCAAACTTTCCGGTGGGGAGATGCGAAGAGTTGCCTTTGCCAGCGTGTTGATATATTCACCGGAACTGCTGATTCTGGATGAGCCAACCGCATCGCTGGATTATATGGGAATAATTCAAATTAGAAAAATCCTTTCTAAGATTCATGAAAACAACGGAACGGTGGTTGTTTCAACACATTGGCCTGAATATTTTCTTGATATGGCTTCCCATGTTTTAGTCTTGAAAGAGGGGAGGAAAGTGTTTTTCGGAGGCGTGCGCGAATTTCTTTTGCATTCTGAGAAAAAACTGTTAGAATATGGATTAACACTCGACGGCGAGTTGAGGTTATTGAAGCATTTTTTTGAAAAGCATGGAAGATTGCCTGAAAAAAGGTCTGAGTTGACTAAATTCAATGGAGGGGAAAGGTGATACATGTTCAACATCTCTGTTTTAGTCAATACCGCAGCTATCATAATTGGTTCAATCCTCGGAATCTTCTCGGGTAAAAATCTCAGCGACAGATACAAAGATGTTCTTTTCAAGATTATAGGTTTGCT
The DNA here is from genome assembly GCF_001639905.1 of Kosmotoga sp. DU53. NCBI lineage: Bacteria > Thermotogati > Thermotogota > Thermotogae > Kosmotogales > Kosmotogaceae > Kosmotoga > Kosmotoga sp. DU53. The sequence goes on from NZ_JGCK01000073.1 coordinate 186,435, forward strand.
TACCCTTGGACTGGGGGTAAAGATGTTCCTTGATTACCATAATGCAATGGTTGTTCTTGGAAGCATGGTTATCGGCGGTTTGATTGGTGAAAAGTTTGATTTAGAAACAAAGATAGGGCGTTTAACAGGGAATAAAAACAACCAGCTTTACGTGAAAGGATTCATAACCGCAACGGTGCTTTTTCTTGCAGGCCCTATGACCGTTATAGGTTCGATACAGGCGGGGGTACAGGGAAACAATGAGATTATATTTATAAAATCCCTTATGGACGGAATATCTTCAGTGATGCTCGCGGCCTCTTTTGGTACGGGAGTTCTTCTCTCTGCGGTTTCTGTGTTTGTCGTACAGGGGACCCTGGTTTCCCTTGCAGGGTTTCTCGAATTTTTGCAACAACCCGCCTACATGGGGGATTTCTCCGGAGTCGGCGGCCTCATGCTCCTTGGCCTGGGGATTCGATTGCTGGAGATAAAAGAAATCAAGGTTGGAAACTTCTTACTGGCTCTGATCATATCCCCTCTTTTGACTTATCTCACTCAGTTGTTCATTTGAAGCTTTCAAGCTCTTCAAGCACTTCTTCACTTTCCCTGATCTCAATGAGTTTCGTTCCGGATTTCAAAACCGGATGTAATTCGTGAAATGTGAGCTTTTTGTTGAGATAGATGATCCCCATGGGGATTTTATCACCAAATTCAAGTGCCTTTTCAAAGGCTTTTAATCTATCGGTCGGGTCGTATGAAGGGTCTTTTTCGTTGACGTCATAAAGTCTTGATTTGTACCACGCAAAGGTATTCACTTTATTGAAGGAAACACAGGGATGCATAACGTCCACGATAGAGAATCCTTTATGTTCAATAGCCGCGGAAAGGGTCTTTTTGAAGTGGTCTTTATCACCAGACCATGTTCGTGCGACAAAGCTGGCGTTAAGGGCTATTCCCATAGCTATGGGATTTAAGGGTTCGTTTATTACTCCCCAGGGTTGAGCACTGGTGATCTGGTTTAATTCGGTGGTGGGCGATCCCTGCCCCTTTGTGAGACCGTAGATTCTATTGTCGTGAACGATAACCGTTATATCCACGTTCCTCCTGATTCCATGAATCATATGATTTCCACCCTCACCATACATGCACCCGTCACCGGATTCAGCGATGACCACAAGATCCGGGTTGGCAACCTTTGCAGCGAAGGCAACGGGAATACTCCTTCCATGAAGACCGTTGAAGAAGTTGACGTTCAGGTAATGGGGCATCTTTGCAGCCTGGCCGATTCCCGTTACCATAAGAACCTGATCTGGTTCGAGCCCCATATCCTCAAGGGTTTCAGCGAGGAATTGCCTTATCGGAAAATTACCACATCCCGGGCACCAGGCTGGAGAGCTGTCTTTCAGGAATTTCATATTTTGCCCACCTCCTCGAGTTTTTTGTCAAGCCAGTTTGCGGTAATTGGTCTGCCATCGTAGCGACCAATGTGTTCCACTTTACGACAGAGCTTTGAGGCGAGCAATTCAGCGAATTGGCCGGTATAATTTCCTTCAACGGTTATAAGACGCTTGTTTTTGAGCTGGTCAAAAATACTTAAATTCAACGGGTAAAGTTCATTGTAATGGACATAACCCAGATTGCGTTTCCTTGCGAATTCATCGATGGCTCCCCAGGAGTCTCCCCATCCTACAAGAATCGTATCCGCCTCCAGGTTATACGTAAGAGGTGAAGCGATTTCCTTTTGCAGACTTTCAAGTTTTTTATTTCTTTTCTCTACCATTCTGGCGCGTATCTCCAGGTCTTCTGTGATGAATCCGTATTCATCGTGCTCATCGCTGTCAGCTCTAACTATGGCGTCGCCACCCGGAATAGCTCTGGGAGAAACCCCATTTTTTGTTAGTTGATAGCGCTTGTATTCAAGACCCTCATCACTTTTAATGAGAAATCTCTTTGAATACTCAGACCTGTGGTCAGGAGGTTCGATGGTAGCCTGAGAATCGACCAGCTGCTGGGAGAGAAGCACAAAGGCAGGCATTTGATATTTATCAGCAAGGTAAAAAGCTTTTTCAGTTAATTCAAAGGCTTCTTTGGAAGTTCGAGGAGCGCAAATATATCTTGGAAACTCACCGTGACCGGATTTAAGCACAAAATACAGGTCTTCCTGAGCCGTTCTTGTCGGCAAGCCGGTAGCGGGTGCCGGTCGTTGAGCATCAACAATTACCACCGGTGTTTCCGTCATTCCAGCAAGGCTTACTCCCTCCTGCATCAGAGCAAACCCGCCACCGGAAGTAGTTACCATGGAACGTACACCCGCAAATGAAGCACCTATAGCCATGTTTATTGCTGCTATCTCATCTTCGGCTTGTTCCACTACGATAGAATATTTTTCCGCACGTTTTGCAAGAAAGAGCATGACACCTGTTCCGGGTGTCATTGGGTAAGCCGAGACGAATCTGCAACCGGCAGAAATGGCTCCAAGACCGGTTCCTTCCGTTCCGTTGAGCAACAGCCTTTCACTTTCTCGATTCTTTGGAATTTCTTCAAAAGATAGATCGAGTGCTATCTCGTAGCCATTTTTAAGAGCTTTGATGTTTGATTCCAAAAGCTGTTCGCTGCTGGTGAAATAATCCTTTATAAGCTGAATGGGGATTTCAATCGGAACGTCCAAAGCTTTAAGGATTGCCCCAACTATCACAGTATTCAAAGTTCTTGGATTTCTCGCTCCCTTCGCTCTCTCTTTGAAATTTATCCGAATAGGTTCGAACTTGAGCCCAACATCCTCTTTATCAGCCACAATGACTGTGTTCGAATGGATGTAACGCTCTAAGGTGTCTGTAGTGACTGAACTTAATGAAGCAACAAGATCAACTTCCTCACGCATGGCATAAACAGGGTATTCTGAAACCCGGATTCTGTAAATGTATTCGCCACCACGTATTCTTGAATGGTAACTTTTATCTGTAAATACATTATATCCGGCTCATAAAAAGAGCTTTAGCAGCTAAGTTGCCCGCGGTTTGAATACCTTGTCCCGCTTCGCCGGAAATGGCTATCACAAGCTCTTTCATGAGGGTTCACCTCCAAATAACCAACAAAAAAGGCGGGGAACAATCCCCGCCTTTTTTAAATTCAATCGACTGGTTCAAAATCATCTTTACCTGCGCCACAAAGTGGACACACCCAATCCTCGGGAATTTCTTCAAAAGGAGTTCCGGGTTCAACTCCGTTGTCGGGATCACCGGTTTCAGGATCGTAAATATACCCGCATATGAGACATCTGTACTTCTTCACGATGCTCTCTCCTTTCACTTAACCTCAATTTTTTTAGAACTTTCCCATAAACCATGAAGATTACAATAACTCGTTGCTATCAGCGTGCCGGATTTCTCCAGTTTGATTGTAAGCGTAGCTTTAGGTTCGGAAAGCACGGGAGTTAGTTCAATGTGGCCAAGGTGTACAAGGAATTGGCTGTCATCGTACTTAACATAAAGGTCCATCCATTTAATATGGTGTTCAACTGTGTTAGGGTGAGGAATTTCCTTTCCCACAGAGAGTTCAACGGTAAAAGCCTTTGCAGCTTCAACCTGTTCCGGTGCTTCGATAAGCGGTGCATGTTTTTCGTTTTTCCAATCGGCAGTTTTTACAAATTCACCAATCCTCATATTTTCACCCTCCTTAATAAATGGTCTGCTATTACATCAGACCATTTTTTCGAGCTACATTACAATCTTACACCATTCTATTATTCTGAAGAAAGCCAAGCAGAGACACTTAATGTATTTTAAAGTACTCTGCAAAGGAAATCTGAGACAAATCTATATGGTACGTACATTCCCAATTCAAACGGAACGTCCGTTTCTCCATTGAGTTTGAGCTCGTTATACCCATGATAATCGCTTCCGGCAGTGACAACAAGTTCATATTTTTTCGCGATGTTCAAATAAAACTCGATCATTTCATCGGTGTGATAAGGATAAAAAACCTCGATACCAGCAAGGCCATATCCTTTCAGTTCTTTGATTAGCCCCTCAAACTCTTCGTCCGGTAACCCTGTTTGATACGGATGAGCTATCACGGGGATCCCATCAGCTTCAAGAATCATTTCTATAGATTCTTTTGGAGAAAGCCGCTTTTTGTCCACATAAAAAAGAGCACCCTTTTTGAGATATTTTTCGAAAGCTTCGTCATAGGAATCAACATAGCCTTTCTTGATCATAAGGGAAGCGAAGTGAGGACGGCCAATTAAGTCATCATTCCCGACTTCTTTTAGTTCTTCAAGGGTTATATCGAAGCCGTGGGACTTCATTTTTTCTATCATTATAAGGTTTCTTTTAAGCCTGTAATCCTGAAGCTCGGTTAATGTCTGATCTATCCTTTCGTTGTTTGGGTCCACACCATAACCGAGTATGTGGAGTACTCCGTTAAATTCGGCACTTATCTCAACACCTTTTATCACAATGACATCTTTGAAAACATTCGGAAGCTCTTTAACCCCATTTATTGTATCGTGATCTGTAATGGCAAGAACTTCAATCCCCTTATCGGCCGCTTCTTCCAATAATTCTTCCGGGGTACATGTTCCGTCTGACGCTGTGCTATGTACATGCAGGTCTATTAACATATATATATCTCACCTCTTTCTGCGTGTATTTAATTAATGATACAACAGATTTGACTTGCTTGAAATAACCGGATAAATCTACTTCGTTTCAACAGGAAGACAAAATGAAGATTTAGCGTAAATACAGCTATGCTATACTATATATGCGGAAAAAATAACCCTGTAAAGAGCTTGCCTTCAGGGCTGCTCGCACGGTGGATGGGAGATTATAATGCGCAATCCAGGGGAACTGATTGATAAATCTATAGCTGAAATAAGGACTTTTGCGAACAAACTTGTTGTTGCTTTTTCTGGTGGCGAGGATAGTACGCTTGTAGCTCTTCTGGCACGTGAGGCTCTTGGAAAAGACAACGTGAAACTGATCAACGTTTGTTTCGGACCGTACAGTTACAGCGCTGGACTTGAAATCGTTGCATCGTTAGCAGCTAAACTGGGTCTCAGACTTGAGTTTACTCCTGGATACGAGGAACAGGAAAGGATATGGAGGCATGGGCCTTCATGTAATCGTTGTACGCGTTTCGCAAAATTCAATTCCGTACGGAAGGCTACGACAGCGTTGATTGCCACCGGTGCTAATCAATCTGACACGTGGGGACAGACCGGTATCGCTTTGAGCAAAGGGCTTTATTCACCGATAAGAGACTGGACAAAGGAAGAGATAAAAAAAGCTCTCAATTTTTTCGGTGCAGAGGTTCCAAGGATAGGTGAGGCCCCCGTTCGCGAAGGCTGTAAGCTCAAGCATCTGCTGAAGATGATGACCAATCCGGGATACCACGGATACGCGGTTGCAGTGGCGAATGAGATACTCCTCGATAATTTAGGTGATAGAAAACATGAACTTGCTAATGTGAAGATAATCGGACCTCTTTCAAAAAATATTGCGCTGGTGAACGTTAGGCCTTTGCCACCTGAAAATGTCATTCAAAGGATCACAGAGAGGTTGACATCTGTAAATGCAATAGATGAGGTTCATTGGGTACAGAGACCAATAACACTTATAGTGACTGCCAATCCCGGAATATTTGGGGCAGAAAACTCTCGAAGGTGGATCTTAGAAGGCAGGTTACAGCCGGAAATAGCTGAAAAAATAGAAATTAAATGGATTAAATCTAAGAACAGAAGGCTGGCAACATTCCAGGTTGTCGGTTTTGAAGAGACGGAGGTGCACTAGATTTGATAAAGCTAATAGCTATTGACCTCGACGGGACATTATTGAATAACAAAAAAGAGATTTCCCATGAGAATACAGCTGCTCTAACGGAAGCAATGGAGAAAGGACTACATGTATCTATCTTTACGGGAAGAAGCTACATCTCGGGAAGCGAATATGCGAAAAGGCTTGGTCTGCGTGTTCCGGTGGTTTATCAAAACGGTGCTTTGATAATAAACTCAGATGATGGAAAGAAAGGCGTGATAAGGAAGGTCATACTTTCCGCAAAACGTGCCCGGGAAATAGTCGAAGCTGCTAAGAAATATGGGTTGACATACATTGTATTTACGAATTTTTTCGACCTGCCGGATATGTTCATGGAAAGGATACCTGAAAATTCTCCCTTTAAGGATTACTTTCGCGCCAATCTTTACAGAATCAATATTGTGAATGATCCCGCTGATTTCATCCGTGATGAAGGAATCGCAGAGGTGGCCGTTGAAGGTCCCGAAAATCGTATTCTCTCTATGGTTGAGGAGCTTGGTCAACCCATGAATGATCTTTCTATTGTGAAAAATAACAGGATTAATGAACACACTTTCTACGAGTTCTTCGGCCCGAATGTTGGGAAAAATCAGGCTTTAGATTATGTGGTGCATCATTTAGCATTGACCCCGGATGAGATCGCCTATATCGGGGATAACTACAACGATGTTGAAATAATGAAGGTAGTGGGTCTTCCCATTGCCATGGCTAATGCACCGAAAGAGGTCAAAGATTTTGCGAGATATGTTACCACAAGAACGAACAATGAACATGGTGTTGCGGAAGCTGTTAGAAAGATAATAAGGGAGGAGATAAGGTGATAAATGTACTACTATCTGCAGTTTTAACTGCTCTATCTATGCCGGGAATGCTGTGGGGTGGTTTGATCTGGATAGCTTTAGTGCCTCTGTTTTTAGAACTCAATAGATCAAATCTTGTTTCAGGAACCTTGAAATCCTTTCTCTTTGGATATATCTATTTGCTTCTTGCTCATTACTGGGTTTTTCCGGTTTTATCTGTGAATGTTCCCGAAGTCCTGAATAGCTTTCCTCCTTTTGTAGGCGGTATGACCTTCTTTCTTATGGGATTGATAATGGCGGTTTCCTTTCTTGGCTTTGGATTTATTTACTCATTGTACAGTAAAAAGTTTCAGGATTCGCTTTTGCTGAAATCAGTTTTTGTGGCAACACTCTACACGATCTTCGAGTACTTGAGAGGACTTGGACCTCTCGGTTTCACAGGTGGGAGACTCTCGGATGCCCTGGTCGATCAAAAAGGCTTATTACAGCTTTCTTCTCTTGGTGGACCGCTTCTACTTATTTTCATTGTGGCTTTTGTAAATGCATTGATAGCAGCCAGAGTAGGCGAACGACGCAGGGGAAGGCCCATGTTTGTGGTTACATTGCTCCTCGCAATTTTTGTTATCAACGGAGCTGTTGAAAGGTTAATACCTGTGGTAGATTTTGATCCCGAATATTCGAAGGAGATAATCGCTATCCAGACGAATTTTCCTCAATCCATTAAATACAACGGTTCTATTCAAGAAACGCTCAAGGTAGTTGAAGAGGCTCTTGAAGAGGTTCCCGATGGTTCTATTGTGGTGCTACCTGAGGCAACGTTTATGAATGATATCAGGCATAATTATGTTGGCAAAGAATTAATAGATATATGTGAAAGGAAGCAGCTTGAACTCTTCATAGGGTTCCCGACTTTTAATGAAGGCACCCACAACCAGATACGCGTTGTTTCGGGTGATGGATTTTCTTCCGAATCTTACGCAAAAATCAAATTGACTCCATTTGCAGAGTTTCTACCCTGGCCAAGACTTTTCGGCGTTTTTGGTTTTTTGCGTTTTCTTGATTTCTTTACCCCGGGTAATGAATACACTGTTTTCACTCTGAATGACCAGCGTATAGGGACACAGATATGTTTCGATTCATATTACCCATCGATTTCACGCGGTCTTACAAAAAATGGGAGTTTCATTCTGATTACCTCTACAAACGACGGCTGGTTTTCCTTTGATTCTGGCCTGAATTATCATCTATCGAAAAGCGTTATCCGAGCTGTGGAAAACAGAAGATTCGTGCTTCAGGTATCGAATACAGGAATAACAGCTTTAATAGATCCTTATGGGAGAATCATAAAAAGCTTGCCAACTGCCAAAGAAAAGAATGTGGATTTTCTGGTATCCACCTTTGAATATGTACCTCTTGCAGGCCAGAGTTTCTATACCAGGCACGGAGATTGGTTGTTCTATATTTTGCTCATAGTCGCACTGATAATGATTGTCTTCGGTGGTATATTGTTCTGAAATTTTTATAGTATTTTGTCCGTAAACTCCATGATTAGCTTTTTGTTTCCGTTATAAGCAAGAATGTCTGGCGCGAAGATATCAAATGTCTCTCCAGAGCAACTTTGTATATCTCCGCCTGCTTCTTTTACAAGCAGTATACCAGCGGCAACATCCCAGGGGTTTAACGCTTCCTCCCAGAACACATCTGCCCTGCCACTTGCAACGTAGCAAAGATCCAGGGCGGCGCTGCCAGTTATCCTCAGGGCTCTGCTGTGTTTTACCGCTTTTGATATTCTTTCAACAACCCTGGTATATGCGGTGTCTGAGGAATACTGAAGACCTGTATGAATAGAAGCTTCTTTCAATTCCGAAGTGCTGCTTACCTTCAATTTTTTTCCGTTAAGGTAAGAGCCTTTTCCGTTGACGGCCCAGAAAGTTTCCCGGGTATTCGGATCATATACAACCCCAAGAATGACGCTGTCTTTCTTCATAAGCGCCACCGAGGTACAAAAGTGGGGTGTCCCCCGGGAGAAATTCGTGGTTCCATCTATGGGATCAACAACCCACATCATCTCTTTGTTTGTAATACCTACAGTTTCCTCTCCAAGATAACCTGCACCAGAAAGGAGCTTACCGAGAAACTCTTTGAGTTCCTCTTCTATTTCTATGTCTATTGTTGTAACAATATCTCTAAAACTGGATTTTCTGTCGACTTTGAAATGGCGGGAAAACAACTTTTCCCGCCATATTTCGTACAACTTCTTTTTAACTTCGTCAACGATTTTCTCCAGAGAACCATTATCCACGTAACTTCACTCCAATTTCTTCCAGGGAGCTAATAATATTGTTTATCGCTGAATTGATCTCTTCTTCCTTCAGCGTTTCTGTAAAAGACTCGAAGGTAAGAGAGATTGTAATGCTCCTAAATCCCTTGGGGATTCCTTTTCCACGATATATGTCGGTAACCCTGATACCCGTCAGATATTTGCTGCCGGCTTTCTGAATTGTCTCTTTTATCTTTTCATAGGTGATTTCAGGGCTTATGAGGATCGAAAGATCTCTGAATACCCTCGGGAACGGAGACATATTTACATCAATACTCTTTTTCGTTTCTTTTTCCCCAAGGCTTTCAAGATCAATTTCAGCGACAAAGACCTCTGCGTTTTTTATTTCGTAAAGCCTATCGGCCAGACCACTGTCGAAAATCCCGAAAAAGCCTATTTTCTTTTCGCCTATATAAATATCCGCAGAAGCGCGTTTTTCCAGCCAGCTCTCTTCTGGTTCTTTGAAGGTAACGGAAACGCCGTAAGATTCAAGGACATCTTCAACAACTCCTTTGAAGGTGTAGAAAGAAACCATGCGTTTGTCTGTGTAATCCTCCTTGTTCTCTTTCCCCATGGCCAAAAATCCGAGAGACAGCGATTCAGGTTTTTTGGGATCCACCGAGAAAATCTTTCCCACTTCAAATATTTTGAGGTCTCTATTTTGCCTGCGATAGTTGTATGAAGCCACCTCAAGAAGTCCAAAAAGGAGAGAGGGTCTTAGCGCACTCATCTCGATTGAAAGAGGATTTTTCTAGTAAGGTGTATTTGAGATTCTTGTCCAGCGAGGTGATACTATCCGGATTGATAAAACTGTATGTGATAACTTCGTCATATCCCAGGGAAGTCATGGTATTTTTTACCCTTTTTATGGTTTTTACCTCTGAAGATTGTGAGCAGCCACCTGGAGTAATTCGCGGAAGCTCGCTTTCAATCTTGTCGTAACCATAGATACGGCCGATCTCTTCCACAAGATCGATCTCCTGCTCGATGTCGTGCCTGTGAGATGGTGGGGTAACATTCCAGCCATCACCGGATTCTTTGAGCGAAAATCCCAGAGATAGCAATATTTCTTCTACGTCTTTTATAGGAACCACAGTTCCAAGAACCTTATCCACAAACCATTTTCGCAGATGAATGGTTCCCGGTTCTGAAGATTGCCCAACGTCGATTATTCCGCTGGCTGTCTCGGCAGAAGCGAGTTGTTGCAACAGGGTGGCAAGCCTTTTGATGACATACAGCGAATCCTTTGCGTCTATCCCTCTTTCGAAGCGGTAAGAGCTATCAGTAGATATACCCAATCTCCTGGCCGTTTTTCTTATTCTGACAGGATCAAAGACTGCTACCTCTAATAGGACATCGGTGGTCTCTTCTGAGATCCCCGAATTCGCTCCTCCCATAATACCGGCCAGCGCTAGCGGTGTTTCTCCATCCGTTATCAGCAGATCCGTGTCAAGAAGCTCGATAACCTTACCATCAAGCAGTGTCATTTTTTCTCCCTGCGAAGCATTCCTAACCACGATTTTTTTGTTCGGGATTTTGGCCAGATCAAAAGCGTGAACCGGGTGGCCAGTTTCTAATAAGACATAGTTGGTGATGTCAACAACGTTGTTTAAGGGTCTCAATCCTGCAGCAATGAGGCGTCTCTTCAACCACAGTGGTGATTCTTTAACCCTGACGTTTTTCATCACAAGTGCTGTGTATCTCTGACATCCCTCATCTTCAATTCTTATTTCTACCGGTTTATCTGTTCCTTTGACTTCGTTAATCTCCGGGATTTTGAGAGGACGTTTGTATATAGCCCGCAACTCTCGCGCAATACCGATCATTGACAGACAATCACCTCTATTGGCTGTCAACTCCACCTCTATTACAGGATAGTTCAGTTTCAGGATATCTTTAACGTCTTTTCCCAGTGGTACCGCTTCGGAGAATCTGAGGATGTGTGTTGATTTTTCCTCGAGCCTTAACTCTTCAAATGAAAGGAACATCCCTTCAGACATCACTCCGCGAAAGTTTCTCTTTCTTATCTCCAGATCCCATAGCCTGCCACCTTCAGGAAGCACAGCCACGTATTCTTCAGGTTTGACGCTGAGATCAGCAGTAACTACCGTTAAAAGTTTGTCCCCTATATTCACCTCGGTGATAACGAGCTTATCTGCATTCGGATGGGGGATAACCTTTTCAATTTTTCCCGTTACCGCTCCTTCAAGATAATCCCATGGATATTCAACACCTTCAACCGCTGTACCGCTGAGTGAAAGCGCACTGGTTAACTCCTGAACATCTTTATCTGATAGATCTATTATCTCATTCAACCATTCGACGGGTATTCTCATGCATTCACCCCCATGAACTTTTTGAGGAATCTTCGATCATTTCTGAGAAGGTCTCTGATATCCCCGAGGTTGTATTTGAGCATCGCGATCCTTTCGACACCCGTACCGAGTGCGAATCCAGACCAGATCTCGGGATCGTAACCAACATTTCTGAAAACATTGGGATGAACCATTCCTGATCCGAGGATTTCCAGCCAGCCGGTACCACCGCAGCTACGGCAACCGGTACCACCACAAATTCCGCAAGACACGTCAACCTCAAAGCTCGGTTCAGTAAAGGGGAAGAAACTTGGTCTCAATCGGATTTTTCTGTTTTCACCAAACATCCTTTTCACGAAAACCTCAAGAACACCTTTCAAATGCGCCACTGAGACGTGCCTATCGACATACAAAACCTCAAATTGATGGAACATTGGCAGATGAGTACTGTCCGGGGTATCCTTGCGGTAACATTTCCCGGGTGAAAAGATCGCCAGAGGCGGCTTTCGCGACTCCATAACCCTTATTTGAACTGGAGAGGTATGGGTTCTGAGGAGCCAGCGTTCATCGAGGTAAAAAGTATCATGCATATCTCTTGCAGGATGCCATTCCGGAGTATTCAATGCTTCGAAGTTGTAGTAAACCTCCTCAATTTCCGGACCAAGCACAACCTCAAATCCCATGCTGCTCCAGATTTCCTGAACCTCTTCCATAACCTGCGTGAGAAGATGTAATGCACCTCTGTCGCGTCTAGCTCCAGGCAAGGAAACATCGTACCTGTCTTCAAGTTCCCTGATTTTTCGCGCTTCCATTTCGAGAACTCTTCGTTTTTCAGAGATTTTCTCTTCAAGGGTCCTTTTGAACTGGTTAACCATCTTCCGTAGCCCTTTCGCTCCTCTGGAGGGAGTTCCCGAATCTTTTTAAGCATGGAAGTCACGAGCCCTTGTTTTCCTAAATAGCGAGCTTTGATTACCTGAAGCTCGGCTGAGTTCGTAGCTTCAGAAATCTCTTTTAAGGCCTTTTCTAAATCAAATTCTCTGATATCTGACACCATAAGCACCCCCAGAAACGGCAAGTTGTTTATCTTCACGATGTTTGTTGTTGTGCACAGCGTTTACATATACCAAAAAAAGAGATATTGATTTGTTTAACTTCTGAACTATCCTCAGGTACAAAGAAAAGAAGTCCCTTAGAAAGGTTTTGAGAAAGTTCAACATCGAAAATTCTATTGCATCTTTCACATACGAAATGAGCGTGGAGTTCAGTGTTTGGATCGTATCTCCGTGTTCCATCCGGTGTCTGGAGCACCACTATGAATCCCTCTTTTTCTAGCATCTCCAGGACATTGTAAACGGTTGCTATCGAAACATTGGATTGCAGCTTCATGGTTTTTCTATGGATCTCTTCAGCGGTAGGGTGTTCCGTGTTGTTATGTAAAACGCGTAACACGGCAACTCTCTGTGGAGTAATACGATACCCTTTGCCTTTAAGCATACTTATGGCAGACTTAACATCAAACATATTTTGATGCCTCCATTATCATTTTCTTGATTATACAATGAAACAAAGGTTTTTTGTGAATATCGTACATGTCAGAAGACGGTTTGAGGGGCGGCGCATCAATGAGCAGCAATTAGATGCGAAAGAATATTCCTTAGTTCTTCAGAATCCCTGGAACCAATTATAATCAGAGATATTGAAGAGCCAAAAAGTTCATAATAATAGTTTAAGCCATTGGCAGCACATACATCTAATATCATTTTTAAGAGCGGATCAGGGTTGGCATTGAATAAAAGAAAAACTACGATTCTTCCTGAAATCTCTGAGTCAAGATATAGTGTATATAGCAGGTGACCGTCTTTGCCGTAGCTGAAGTCCATGGCATGCCACTGGAAATTCTCGTTCAGATAACTTTCGGATAACTGAATAGGCGGTCTGATGATGTTTACACCATTCAAAGCGTTCGATACCTTATCCGCGTCCTCCTGGGTAATCTTACGGTAATTGTTGTATTTAACCAGCACTATGTATGGTCCGAACCTTTTTACCAATTTTGTAAGCCTGAGCTTGTCATCAAAGGTTATCTCGTAGTTAATACCATCATTGCTAATAATGTATTTATGTCCGTAGGGTAAGTCGAGCACTAACCGTACATCGTAAACTCCGTTCTTGATGATATCTATCAATTTATCCTCCACATCCCTGATGGGTAGCAAAGGTTCGAAGGCATTCTTACCGAGAATAACAAATTCTCCCTGTGAATTTTTTACCCAAGTGTAACCGCCTCTGGATGAATGAACCTCCACAAGTCTATATGGACCTACATTTATAACGGATTCGCTCCTGTAAACGGTTTCAAAAAAACCTTTTTCAGTTACCATTCTCTCTACCTTGTAGGAGGATGAGGATAATTTTTCTACAAGATCCAAAAGTATTTCTTGAGCTTTTTGGGCAAAGCTTATGGACAAAAGCAAACACACGAAAATGACTGTGAGTATTCTCTTCATTCGACTCACTCCTGGTTAGAAGTTTGTATTAACCACGACAACATCGATGTTTTCAGCGGGTACTTTCTTTATGAAATCAACACTTTTCAACATTTTTTCCTGCAAATCGGTATCTGCCTGTGCGGAGGGTTCTGCGGAAATTGCTTTTTCTACACCGCCAGTCGTTGATAGTGCTAAATTCGGAAAGTCTCCAAGACCCTGTCTGGCATTGAGAACATTGATGTTGTATTCAAGAGGTGTTCTCCCTTCAGTGACAACAATAGGAAAATTTTTTCGGTGAATGTCGATGCTATTCTTTGAAAAGAAATCAATACCAATAAAAACGGCAATAAAACAGGCAGCCAGAGATATGTAGAGTCTGTATGGAAGCACTTTTTTCCTTCTGATGGCTTCCAGAGTTTTTCTTTTCAATTTTTCACCTGGATTATAGGCAGTTCTTTCTTTAAAGACCAAAAGTGCTCTAACATATTTCACCACGGCTTCTTTATCTTTTTCATTCAGAGCTTCTTTTGGAATTTCACCGTCAAGGAATCTGTCAAAATTACTCATTGTAACCTCCCTCCTCAAGGAGATGCCTGAGACGTTTCCGGGCATAGTGTAATCGGCTCTTTATTGTTCCGTTTGGCTTCCCGAGAATCTGGGCTATCTCTTCATATGAAAGCCCCTCAATATCTCTAAGCTTTATCAACAACCTATCTTCTTCAGGGAGTTTTGCGATTATATTTGTCAGTTCTTCATAGCTCAGCTCGTTCATTACTTCCCTGAACACATCGTTGGGCGCTGGAGGTTCGAGAAATGGTTTCTCGTCGTTTTCCTGGAAGTCCGTCAAGTACTCCCGGTTTCTCTTCCGTTTTGCAATAATGTCATTACACACGTTGATTGCGACCCTATAAAGCCATGTAGATAGTTTCGCTTCGCCACGGAACTTTTTTATATTTTTAAACACCTTTATAAAAGTCTCCTGAAGGACGTCATCAACATCATCTGTGCCGAGGTAGGAACGAATAACACTCCCCAATCGAGGAGCGTATTTGTCGTACAGTACCTCATAAGCCCACATTTCTTTCTTTTTCAGCCCTTCGATCAATTTTTTCTCGTCCAAGGGAATCCCCCTGTCATGAATTTTGACACCACTTTTGCTGTTACGGTTCATACTAATTATACTATAAAGAATTCTTATCCTCTGATAGAATATTACCGGGGAGGTGTGAATGTGAATAGTAAAGACGAGCTCGTATTTAAACACAAAACAGCATGGAAAGATTTAAAAAGAGCTTCTATTGAGGAGTATTCTGGAGAATATCTTGCCTTCTTAAAGGAAGGATTAACCGAAAGAAAGGTTGTGAATTATTTAGTTGAATACCTTAGAGATAGAGGCTTTCTTTCGTTGGATGAACTTGAAGAAAAACCAGAAAAACTCTCTGGCGTTACCGGGGTTTATAACTCAAGGTCGGGCAAAACCCTGGTTGCGTTGCGCCTCGCTGAGGATTTTGAGAACGGATTCAGATTTGTGGGAGCTCATGCCGACGCCCCAAGACTTGATTTGAAACCATTACCGGTGGTTGAAAAACAGGGACTTGTCCTTCTAAAAACCCACTATTACGGCGGCGTCAAAAAATATCAGTGGTTGAATATTCCTCTTGCGCTTGTTGGGGTCGTGGTGAAATCGAATGGCGATGTTGTAGAGATTTCTATAGGAACAGAACCGGGTGACCCGGTGTTCGTTATAAGTGATCTTTTGCCTCATCTTGATAGGCGAAAAGGCGATATAAATGATGTTTTCAAAGGAAAGGATTTAAACGCGTTAGCTGCTTCCATACCGATAGATCTGGATAAGGATTCGAAAGAATCTGTGAAACTCCATTTTCTAAAACTCTTAAACAACAAATATGGTTTAACCGAGGAAGATTTTATCAGTGCCGAACTCCAGTTGGTTCCAGCCATTGAGCCGAGGGAAATTGGGCTGGACAGGTCCATGATTGCTGGATACGGCCACGACGATAGGGTTTGTTCATTTGCAGCAATCACAGCTCTGGCTGATTCGAAGGAATTAAGAAAGAATGCCTGTGTCCTTATCTTCGATAAAGAAGAGATAGGAAGCGACGGTTTAACGGGAGCTAAAGGAAGTTTCTGGATAAACACCCTCGTTAGAGTGGCGAGGTTGTTGAAAGCGTCTGATCCAGTTATGACGGTAAATTTAGCCCTTGAAAAGTCCTATATGTTATCCGGAGATGTTTCTGCTGCCATTAATCCAATGTTTGCAGATGTTCACGATGTGGAAAACGCTCCACGGCTGGGTTATGGAATAGTTCTGATGAAATATACAGGACGCGGCGGAAAATATGGTACCAGTGACGCCAGTGCTGAATTCGTCGCAAAGGTGAGAAAGATACTAAACGAAAATGAAATTCACTGGCAAACAGCGATTCTCGGTGAAGTAGATCAGGGTGGCGGTGGAACGATTGCCAAATTTTTTGCAGAAAAAGGTATAGAGGTCATTGATGCAGGCCCGGCGGTTCTTGGAATGCATTCACCCTTTGAAATAATCTCAAAAGCTGATCTCTATGAAACATACAGAGCGTACAAAGCCTTTCTGGAGGGAAAGGATGAATAATTGTAAACCGGAAGTTGTAGCGGCAAAAATAATCGAGCTTTTTCCGCGGATTCATCAGGACAGCGATCCTTACAGGGTCCTGGTTTCCACTGTGTTGAGTCAGAGGACGCGGGATGAAAACACAGAGGTGGCATCAAAAAAACTTTTCTCGGTCTACCCTGATGTTTTTGCTATAGCAAAAGCAAAACCTGAGGATCTTTACAATCTGATTAAAGCGGCCGGGATGTATCGACAAAAGGCAGAAAGGATAGTCGAAATCTCAAAGATTATTGTTGAGACATACAACGGGAAAGTTCCGGATACCCTTGAAGAATTAACCAAATTGCCCGGAGTAGGAAGGAAAACCGCGAATATCGTTCTCAACGTTTCTTTTGGGAAAGCAGCACTTGCTGTTGATACACATGTTCATAGGATCTCAAACAGGC
Organism: Kosmotoga sp. DU53; assembly: GCF_001639905.1. Lineage (NCBI taxonomy): Bacteria > Thermotogati > Thermotogota > Thermotogae > Kosmotogales > Kosmotogaceae > Kosmotoga > Kosmotoga sp. DU53. The sequence goes on from NZ_JGCK01000073.1 coordinate 203,211, forward strand.
TCGGGTGGATAAAGACAAAACAGCCGGAACAGTCTGAATTTGAGCTTCAGAAGATTTTACCGGAGGAATTGTGGGGACCTTTGAATGGTTCTATGGTGGAATTCGGCCGAAGGGTGTGCAAGCCTGTAAATCCACAATGCAATGAGTGTCCCATCAATTCCTGCTGCCGGTATTTCTCAGATGTTCAGAAAAAGAGGTGAAGAAACCGCCTATCAGTGCCAGTGAGACCAGAACGACAATCACCAGCAAAGAGCTCAGAAATCTCGCTTCGATGAGATGGCGGCTGGACATCAACCGATATATGGCAACGGTTATTGTGGGATAGCTATCTCCACCGAGGATTAGAGACCCGCTGAATTCGCCCATAGATATCGCAAAGATCACGCTGAAGGATGCGATAAGCACCTTTCTGAAAAGAGGAACGATAATATGCCACAGAATTTGCAATGAGCTGGCACCATCTATTTTTGCCGCTTCTATTGCCGTTACGCTCACACCAGCGGTTCCAGCGTGGATCAGGTTCAGATTGATTGGAAGGGATACCACAAGGTAGAGCAGAATCATGGCCAGCGGTGGTGCAATAAACTTAAAAGAAGTGCTGTAAGATAGAGCAAGTATAGCCGGGGTTATTGATATACTTAGAAGAGAAATACCTCTTAAAATAAAGCTTCCACGAGGTGTATCTCTTAATCCCCAGATCATAGAAAAACCGAGAACCATTCCTATTAAGGCTGTGGTTGCTGACAATAGCAGCGATCTTAAAATTGCCTCCGGGATGGTAGAACCCACGATAGGAATCTGCGATGATGTAAAGATGGTCACTATCCTGTCAAAGAGAAATTCTTTCCTTCGAAAATCGTAAACCGATCCAGCAAAACCCGCTATAACCGGCGCGCTTTCAAAAATCAGAAAGAGAACGGAGTAAACCTTCAGGTATTTTCTTTTTTCAATGTACCGTTCTCCATATTGAAAGCTCTCTCTCTTTTCGAAGAAAGAAAGAAAAAATCCAAAGGCAAATATGAAAAGAAATTGGAGTATTGCCAGAGAAATCGCGATATTTGGTTTGGCAAGTAGTTTGAGGTACATGTAAATCGCAACCTCCAGGGTCGCGTACTGCGAGCCACCGAGAATCAAAACAACAGCAAAGGAAGTGAAGCAGTAAGAAAAAATGAGAATAGTTCCGGCCACTAATGCAGGAAGAACCAGAGGAAATTCAATCTTCCAGAATATCTTCCATTTATTCGCACCATCAGACAGTGCGTTTTCTATCTGTTCTTTTGGGATTCCTGCAAGTGCATCACCGAGAACTCTAACAAGTATCGGGGCGTTGTAAAAAATATGTCCAAGCAAGATCGCGGTGAAGGTGTAAAGAATCTGAAGCTTGATCCCAAAAATCCCCAGGAAGGAATTGAGTATACCATTTCTTCCGTACATTATCAGAAAACCTACAACCGCTGATATCCCCGGTAAAAAAAACGGAATGAACGTCGTTATGTAAAGGAGTTTCGCTAGAGTATCATTGTGGTGGGCATAGTAATAAGCAGCCGGAAATCCAACAAGAACAGCCAGCAGCGTGCTTATTGTTGCCTGAAACACAGTAAATTTCAAAATCTTCTGAATTGTATTGCTTCTTATTATTGTCAAAACTTCGCTTCCTCTGGCGGAGCCAAAGGAAGCGAACAATGGATAAAGTATAAAGAGAACCGCGATTGCTAACGTCAAAAAAAAGAGCCAGATAGAATTTATTCGTAGATAACACTCTCCCAGAGGGCAATAATTTTTTCAATATCGATATTTTCAGGAACAGAGAGAAGTTCGGTAGGTTTCACCGCGTAGTTAAACGCTTCTGGCAGATCAATTTCTATAACCGGGAACATCCACTGATTCAGCGGAATGCTGTTCTGGCATTCCGGGGAAATAAGAAAATCGATGAATTTTTGAGCAGCCTCTAAATTATCCGTCCATTTGCAGATTCCGGCTCCCTCGATTTGAACGTAACCTTTTCCACCTGGAATGATGGCTCCATAATATACCTTTCCATAATAGTGGTAGGAGTACGCTCCGTCGGTTGCATAGCTAACCATCATGGGTGCTTCTCCGGCTTCAAACTTTTCAAAAGCATCATCCCAACCAAAGGTAATTGTAAGTATAGAATCCTTTAAATTTCGCCAGAATTCGACAAAATCCTCATCTTCCTGGTGTAATAGGTATGTCCACATTACAAAGGACAACCCTGTACTGGAAGTTCTTGGATCCTGAATGATGAGGCTTCTTCTGAATCGTTTTTCGGTTAGCTGGTCAAGAGATTCGATATCGAGTTTGCCATATTCTGCGTGGTCATAGATTATTGCAATCGCTCCGTAGTCATAAGGTGTCAGTCGCCACTGGGGGTCAAAAATCAGGGACTTATCGACAATCGAATCTGCATTCTTTGGTTTGTAGCTAAGGAAGATATCCTCTTCAAAGGCTCTCTTTGCCAGTAGGTTGTCGATACCTATGACCACATCAACATCTGACTTTTCCCTCTCCGCAATGACCTTTGACAAAACCGCTCCGGCGTCACCGTAGGTTCTCACCACAACCTCTATCCCGGTGAGCTCTTCAAATTTTGGAAAGGCTTCTCGCGCGAGAGGAAGCAGACTGTCGTAGGTGTAAACCACCAGTTTTTCAGATAAAACCAGTGAAGACACAAGGAACATCAGAAGAATCAGCAACACAGTCCTTTTCATTTTAAATCCCTCCCTAAAAAAAATGACCGTCCGGGGGACGGTTCGAAAACGCCCTCCCTTCGCCGGTATTACCCGGATCAGGTTCAAGGGGTCTGCGCCGAACGCACTCTCAGCCTGTACAGGCTCCCCCGGCAGTTCCATTATAACAGTTTTATTGTTATCATGGAAGTGATAGAATCTATACTCAGGCTTTGAGGTAGTATCAAAGGAGCGTTCAACTTGAATGAGAAAGAACTGATAATAACAAAGGATCCATTTCTCTGGGTAATCGAAAATCTCGAAAGAATCCCCGAAAGTTCTGTAATCATTTTCCCTTCGGAAAGGGAATTGCAAAGATTCCTATCCTTTCATTCACCATCAGGAGATGAAGGGATTTTCTTTTCACATGATGTTTTTCCCTTTGAAGACGTCAGGGTTTCCGCATATGTGAGAAATCATCGTATGAGCTGCTTGAGCAACCTTCAGAATAAAAACATCAAAAGGATCTACACCAGTCTGGATGCGATTCTGAGGAAAACGCTTCCTCCTGAAGCAATGAAAGGAAGTACGAAAAAGATTAGAATTGACGATCCTTTTGGATTTCATCCAGACAAACTCGTCGAGATGGGTTACGAAAGGGTTTTTACCGTTGTTGAACCCGGGCAGTTTTCCTGGAAAGGCGAAGTCGTTGATATTTTTGTTCCAGGCAGCGTTTTACCGTATAGATTGATTCTCTTCGATGACATAGTCGAGGAGATAAAGCTTTTTGACCCGGGAAACCAAAGAAGCGTAAAACACATTAGTGAAATTGAGATCTTTCCAGCTGGTGAAGTACTTACAATTGAAGAAAACGTCTCTTTGGCAAAACTCAGAATAGAAAACGCGGAAAAAGCTACCGGAAAAAGGTTTTCCATCAGCCCTCTCAACTGGCAAAGGATGGATACAGTGGTGGGGCTTTTTTACAGGCAGCAGGCCTGGCTGGGAGATTATCTTGGCGATGACTGCTTTTTCCTTTTTGTAGATCCCGAAGAAGGACTGAAAGACTTTGAACTCAGGGAAAGAGAAACCCTAGAAATTCTCTCGAACAAAGAAGTCGAAAAATTCATATATAGGAGGTTCGGAACCTTTTCACCTACTCTGCTGTATTCGGTGAAAAAGTATGGATTGATTTCTAAGAGAGAGGTTGAGACTTTCGAGTGGACATCTTTAAAGTACGAAGATGTTAAAGCAACCAGGAAAAATCTGCCGAGAAAACAAGAAAAATACGTTCCCAAGGCCCCTGTTTTTGACTGGAGCGAGCTTGAAGAAGGTGATTTTGTCGTTCATATTGAGTACGGCATTGGAAAGTTTCTTGGAATAAGAAAGATTAACGGCGTTCTGGGAACCCGGGAATACCTCACTATTGAATATCGCGAAGGTTCGAAGATTTACGTTCCGATAGAACGCCTCGACCGTGTCCATAAGTATGTTGGGGATACGGATAATATACAGTTGAATTCATTAAGAGGGAACGCCTGGAAGAAACGAAAGAAACGGGTTGAGAAAGAGGTAAAGGAAAGGATAAAAGAACTGGCGTTGCTGTACGGTACGAGGGAGCATTTAAGGGGATTGAGCTTGAAAGGAGATCCCACCCTGGAGGATGCGTTCAAGAGAAGTTTTCCCCATCTTGAGACAGAAGATCAGGCAAAGGCTATAGAAGAGGTACTCGACGACCTTGCTGACGAAAAACCAATGGACAGGCTTGTTAGCGGCGATGCGGGTTATGGCAAAACAGAGGTTGCTTTGAGAGCAGCTTTTCGAGCGGTGGTTTCAGGAAAGCAAGTTTCGATTCTCGTTCCGACGACAGTTTTGGCGCGTCAGCATTATGAAACCTTCAAAAACAGGCTTGAACCCTTTGGAGTTAACGTAGATATACTCGATAGATACCGCACACCGAAAGAAAGACAGAAGATACTTCGTGAGTTGAAGAATGGAAAAATCGACGTAATAATTGGTACTCACAGCCTGCTCTCTAAAGACGTGCGTTTCGCTGATCTGGGGCTGGTAATAATCGATGAAGAGCAGCTCTTCGGGGTAATGCAGAAGGAACATTTGAAGAAACTCAGGCTTGAGGTCAACGTTTTGACCATGAGTGCCACACCAATTCCCAGAACACTTTACATGGCACTTTCAGGGCTCAGAGAACTTTCCATGATCGCGACTCCACCCATTGGGAGAACCATGCCGGAAACGTATGTCGGTCCCGTCAACGACAGGTTGATCAGAACGGCTGTTTTGAGAGAGATCAATCGTGGGGGTCAGGTTATATACGTCCATAACAGGGTAAACGAGCTCAACAAACTCGAAAATAAGATCAGAACATTGCTTCCTGAGGTTGAAATTGGAGTGGCGCATGGCCAGATGCCCAAAAGGCTTTTCGAAAAAAATGTGGGTGATTTCTACTCTGGCAAGCTTCAGATGCTGTTATGCACAACCATCATAGAAAGCGGTGTTGACATTCCCAATGCGAACACCCTTATAGTTGATGATTCTCAGAGATATGGGCTGGCTCAACTTTATCAATTGAGAGGAAGGGTAGGCAGAAGCACCAGAAGAGCATTTGCGTACTTTTTGTACAATCCTAAACGTCTGACGCCAAAAGCAAAAGAACGTTTGAAGGCTTTGAGGGAATTTTCCGGACCAGGGAGCGGAATGAAACTCGCCATAAAGGATATGGAAATAAGGGGATTCGGAGAATTACTTGGCAAAGAACAGCACGGAAATATTTCCTCCATCGGGTTGTACCTGTACAAAGAGATGGTGGAGAGAGCTGTAGCTGAAGCCAGAGGCATAAAGGAACTCGAACCACTGGAAGAAAAATTCATAGATACCGAATTGCACAATATACCCTATGATATGGTAATCCCTGAGGAATACATCAACGATTCTTTTGAAAGGATGAAGATTTATAGGCGGATAGCAATGAGCAGGTCCGTTGAAGAGATCACAGAAATCGAGGAAGAATTGAAGGATAGGTTTGGCACTTTACCCGATGAAGTAAGATCTCTTCTCGATGCTGCGAGAATAAGAATAGCCGCTTATAACCTATCAATAAAGTTCATAGAATACGACCCGCATTCTGAAGCGGTTATTATCGGATTGAAGGAAAGCGGGAAGAAAAATGTAAAGATATTCGATGGTTTAAGAAACATTTTCAACGAGAAGGAGTCAAAGGTTATCCTGTACAATATCAAGGAAGAAAAACTCCTTGATACAATAAAAGCTATCTTTCTTGGAGATGATAAAGATGATTCATGACCCTATTTGTGCCATTGCCACATCTCCCGGCATTTCTGCGTTGGGAATAATAAGGTGTTCCGGTGAAGGAAGCTGGGAAAAGCTACTTCCCTTTGTCAATGTCACCGATCCCAAACCGTGGCGGCTGTATCTCACCCCCTTTACGATCAATGGTGAGATGATAGATGAAGTGATGATTGCGTTTTATAAGTCGCCAAAGTCCTACACTGGCGAGGATATGGTCGAGCTTATTTCACACGGGAGCCCCCTTATTCTGAGAATCATTCTGCAGGAGCTCATCAAAGTGGGGTTCAGGCAGGCGCTTCCGGGAGAGTTCACAAAACGGGCCGTACTCAATGGCAAAATGGATTTGATAAAAGCAGAGTCAATAGAGACCCTTGTAAGTGCCCACAGCAAAAAGGCATTGAAAGCTGCTTTATCAAATTATTCTGGCAGACTTAGCCAGACTATAAATAGGATAAGAGAAACTCTTTTGGAACTACTCGCAAAAGTTGAGGTAGAGCTCAATTATCCTGACGAAATTGAGGGCTCCGATGATGAAATAATTCGGGAATTGGAAAAGACCCTGAGCAGGGTGAAGAAGCTGATCAGACACGGAGAAAACGGTATTGTGGCTGTCAACGGTGTAAAAACAGTCATCGCGGGTAGAACGAATGTAGGGAAATCGACTTTGCTGAACGCTTTACTGAGACGAGACAGGGCAATTGTTACCGATATTCCCGGAACAACCCGCGACACCATCGAAGAAGACATAAGTATCAACGGTATATACTTTCGATTGGTTGATACGGCGGGGATTCGTGAGTCATCGGATAAAGTCGAAAGAATCGGTATTGAAAGAAGCTTAAAACAGATAAAGGAGGCCGACCTTGTTCTTTTTATGGTCGATCTGATCGAACCCGAAAATGATCTAGAACTGTACGAGAAGCTGAGGAAAGAATTCAGGCACAGTATATTGATAGGCAACAAACTCGATATGGTCGAAAAATGCCCGGATGGATTCGATGTGTGTATAAGTGCAAAAACAGGAAGAGGGATCGATAAACTTGAAAATCTCATGGTAGAAAGAACTCAGGATATCACTGAACTCTATCCAGATGAGGTCTTTGTCACCGAAAGGCAACTTGCGCTTGTGCAGAGATCTGTGGAAATGATTGAAGAAATTCTTGAAGCCTTAAAGTCAGGTATTACTCCCGACGTTGTTGGATCATATCTTCAACAAATCATCTTTATCTACGATGAATTGACGGGACGATACTCCGCTGAAGATTTGCTGGACAAAATCTTCGGAAACTTTTGTGTAGGAAAGTAGGTGCGAAAATGATTTTAGGAATAGCTCTTCTGATAGCTGCCATGGTTTCCAGGTTTTTCCTTTCCCCGTTGTGGTACTTTCTCGTGGCTGAAGCCCTTACGGTGGTTTTTGTAACCCTCAGGAAAAGGTTCGAGTACCCTGTTATCGTTTTTTCAACCGTGGCACTACTGGTAGCGGAAGCGGTGGCCATATTCTTCAATATCGGTTCGGCCGGTCATCTCTTCGGGACCATTGTCGGAACGATTACCGCTCTCCTGGGATTTGCGGAAGAACGTTCGAAAGAGAGATTTATACAAAGCCTTGGTCTCGAAGGAAAAGAATACAGAAAACAGGTAAAATCCTTTCTCTACACCTTCGGCGAGGTCGAGAGGATAGAAAAGATTCGAATGACCCAGTGTTATGCCATCCTGTTCAAGAGAAAACTTCACTTACTGATAGAGACCTTTCAGGGTGGCAAGGTTCCGGTTGAGCTTAAGATGAAAGATATAGTTGAAACAGGCGTTCATCAGGCGATTTCAGAGAATCCTTTATATTATCCGAGGCTAAGAGATCTCTTTCTTCCCATTAAAAACTTCCGAACCATTGGAAAACCTAAAGAGAAGGACTACTTTCTTGTAATAAGAACGGGCGACGGTATCTGGACTTTTTTCGTAAGAGCCCGATAAACTTTTAGAATTCAGGGAGGAAATAGAAAAAGCGCGGAACAGCTCATGAGCTCCCGCGCTTTCTAATTTTTATTCCTTTTTCTCAATCTTTTACCGCTCTCATTCCGGCCTCAATGGCTTTGAGGTTCAAATCGATCAATTCGACCTTTTTCCCGGTGAGCTTTTTCCTCAGTGCTTTTTCGATACTTCCGGTTGAAACAGCTCCGGTCATTGCGAGATAAGCGCCAAGAGCAACCATGTTCGCTATTTTCAGATTGCCGATTTCTTCGGCGATTTTGTTGGCATCGACTTTTGCGACCTTTATATCCGTCCTGGTTGGTTCTCTGTCTACGACGGAGGTATTGAGAATCATGATACCTGAGGGTGTCAGGTTTTTTTCGAATTTCAACAGTGATGGGATGTTCATTATTATTAGTTCATTCGGGGTATCAGAAATCGGCGATGCGATGAATTCATCGCTGATAACCACCGTACAGTTTGCTGTTCCTCCGCGCATTTCAGGACCATAAGAGGGTAACCAGGTGCTGTGTTTGTCTTCAAACATGGCCGCTGTTGCCAGTACCTGTCCAAGAAGCATTACACCCTGACCGCCAAATCCGGCTGCTATCAGTATGTGTTCGCTCATTTCACGTCACCAACCTTATCCACGAATACTCCCATTGGATACTCTTTTTTCATGTTCTCATTTAGCCATTTTATGGATTCTATCGGGCTCATTCCCCAGTTGGTTGGACATGTAGAGAGAACCTCTACCAGAGAGAATCCCAGTCCTTTTATCTGTGCGATAAACGCTTTTTTAATCGCTTGTTTGGCTTTTCTAACCTCGGCCGGGGAGCTTACAGCAACCCTTTCAAGATAAACAACTCCTGCAGCTTCCTTCAGAATCTCTGACACGTGTATCGGGTATCCTTCCCTTTCTGATGTTCTGCCGTATGGGGAGGTTGTTGTCTTCATGCCGAGAAGTGTGGTTGGAGCCATTTGACCTCCGGTCATACCGTAAATGGCGTTGTTTATGAAGATAGTGGTTATCTTTTCGCCACGATTGGCCGCATGGATTATCTCGGCAGTACCTATGGCAGCAAGATCACCGTCTCCCTGATAGGTAAAAACAACCCTATCCGGCATTGCTCGTTTCATACCGGTAGCCACCGCGGGCGCTCTTCCGTGTGGGGCGACCGTACCGTCAACATCAAAGAATTCATATGCAAAAACCGAACATCCAACAGGAGCCACCATTATCGTTTTTCCCTGAATACCGAGTTCGTCTATCACTTCGGCAATCAGTCTATGAACGATCCCGTGATGGCATCCAGGACAGTATGTAAAATCTCTTTTTGCTAAGGATTTAGGGCGCTGAAATAGAGTAACTTTCGCCACCTTCATTCACCTCTTTCAACGATTTTCTTGAGTTCACCGAAGACTTCCTGCGGTGTCGGTACAACTCCTCCGGTGCGTCCGTAGAAATGTACAGGAACGTTTCCCTCTACAGCAAGCCGCACATCTTCAACCATTTGCCCGGCAGACATTTCAACGGTTAGCACAGCTTTCTTTCCCTTCGCCGCTTCTTTGAGTTCTCTATAAGGATAAGGCCAGAGAGTGATTGGCCTGAACAGGCCGGCCTTTATTCCCATTTCTCTGGCTTTTCTTACAACGTTTCCAAGAATTCTTCCCATGGTTCCGTAAGCAACAAGAAGATATTCAGCGTCATCAACCATTTCTGTTAAATAACGAACCTCATTTTTCTCAATCTCTCTATATTTTTTCTGATAACCTAGGTTCATTTCTTCAAGACAGTGAGGATCGATGTTAAATGAAGTTACTTTATGGGGTTCTCTTCCTTCACATCCCTGCAACGCCCATGAGCTGTGATCAGGCAAGGTGCTTAAATCACGGAATTCAGGGAATGAAACAGGTTCCATCATCTGGCCAAGCATACCGTCTGCGAGAATAAGCACGGGGTTTCGATATTTATCAGCCAGATCGAATGCTAGCACCACAAGATCAACAGCTTCCTGAATTGAACCCGGTGAAAGAACTATCAATTTGTAATCCCCATGTCCGCCGCCCTTTGTGGCCTGGAAATAATCGCTCTGGGCCGGTTGAATGTCACCGAGGCCCGGGCCGCCGCGAACAACATTTATGAAGACTGCCGGAAGCTCCGCACCAGCAATGTAGGAAACACCTTCCTGCATCAAACTGAATCCGGGGCTTGAGGTTGAAGTCATAACGCGAGTTCCCGTGCTGGCAGCACCGTAAATCATATTGACAGCAGCTACCTCACTCTCAGATTGCAGGAATGTCCCTCCAACCTCCGGAAGGCGTCTGGCCATATACTCAGTTAATTCGGATTGGGGAGTTATGGGATAACCGAAATAAAGTCTACATCCTGCCCTTACTGCCGCTTCCCCCATAGCTTCGTTGCCTTTAACCATCACTTTTTCTTCCATCGCAACTCCTCCCTTATTTTGAAACCTCAGCTGTTTCACGATAGACGGTTATAGCAGTGTCAGGACACATCATATAACAGAAGCCACAACCTATACAGTTGTCCGGATCATGCTGTTGGGCTGGGTGATAACCTTTGCTATTGAATTTCTTAGAAAAACTCAATACCTTCTTAGGACAGGCATTTATACACAGTCCACAGCCCTTGCAGCGTTCTTCATCGATAACAACGTAATTCATCATCATCTCATACCTCCCATGGGGTTTTCAGATGTTTTTTCAAATTAAAAACCGGGAATTGTAATTTTTCTTCCTTTAATCCGTCAATAACGATAGTCATTGCCACCGGAATTTCCGTGGCCTTTGAAACTTCCTTGATGAATTTCTCACCATATTTCACATTTTCTGGTGTTGTTTCATTTCCAAGATTAGCATTGTTGATGAGATAATCAATTTTCATTCGGGCTTTTGATGATAGCCTTTCGATATGCTCGACTGTTTTCTGGACGGTGTCTGTGAAAGGTCTGAAAGGATTGATAACAAAAAACGTGGAGACATTCACTTTCTTCAACAAATAACTCAATGAACCAAGAACCACAGCACCGTCATCGTTACCTCCAACATCAAGAACGAGGCGATATTCATTGTTTTCAATAAAGCCGCGAACTGCAGGAGAAATGATGGGTAAATCTGCATGCATAAGCTGTCCAGGAGGTGTGATCACTTTTATTCCCTTCTTTTCAAGTTCAGCAGTGTGGTCACGTGAACGAAAATAGGGACTTATTACGTCGATATCTGCAATGGCAACTTTTTCAAAACTTTCTTTAAGATGAAAGGCTACGTTCAGTGCGATCTCCGTCTTACCGCTCCCGAACATTCCCATGAATATTAAAATCCTGTTTTCAAACCATGGCAACAGTTTCATAAATCTTCGCCTCTTCCTCTCCATTCAAAACCCTTAATGCAGCAATTGCGAGAGCCTCTTCCTCATTTCCGCCAGCCACTACCTCTATCGGAGCGATGAAGGAAACCTTTTCCTCGATCCACTTCACCATGAATTCATCATCGTAAGCGATTCCACCTGTAAGAACGATAGCGTCCACATCACCCTTTAGTACAGCTGCCATTTTTCCGATCCACTTTATAATTTGATATGCCATACCGCGGTAGTAGAATTCCCATTCTTTGTTTCCGTCGCTAATGGCGTCCTGTATCTTTCTACAATCATTTATGCCTGTGTAGGCTACCAGGCCACCCTTTCCTTTGATGAGTTTCTTTATCTCGGCTTTTGAGTATTTTCCACTGTAACAGAGTTTTATGAGCCCGGTCAATGGAAGCGTTCCAGCGCGTTCAGGGGTAAATGGTCCATCGCCGTTGAGTGCGTTGTTCACATCTACTACCCTTCCCTTCCGATGGGCACCTATCGAGATTCCACCACCCATATGAACGACGATAAGGTTCATTTCTTCATATTTTTTACCGTGTTTTGCTGCGACATATCTTGCGACGGCTTTTTGATTGAGTGCATGAAATATAGATTTTCTAGTGAAGTCCGGATGCCCGGAAAGTCTCGCCACTTCCTGCATTTCATCGACAACAACAGGATCGGCTATATATGCCGGGATCTCCTTCTTCGATTCCATAGATAACTCTTTTGCTAATATTCCACCAAGGTTGGAAGCGTGTTCACCATACTTCGCTTCCTTCAAGTCCTGTATCATTCTTTCTGTTACCAGATAGGTTCCACCGGGAATAGGAGCTAAAAGACCTCCTCTACCCACGAAAGCGTCGAAATCTTCAAGGCAATAACCGGAATCCTTCAGAAAGTTTATTATCAAATTTTTCCGAAAATCCTTTTGTTCGTACAAACTGTTGAAGGGAGATAATTCTTCAACCGAATGCCGGATAGTTTTGTCAACAACGGCGCGTGCATCTTCAAAGATAGCCAATTTTGTCGATGTGGATCCAGGATTTATCACGAGAATTCTCTTCATTGTCATCCCTCCGAAAGAAGAACGTTGAGAGCGATGGAATAGAGTTTTGTTCTGTCGGAATCTGCTCGCGAAGTCAGAATTATCGGGATTTTACCACCGACGATACTGCTTGCAACCTCGGCTTTGCCCAGGAAAACCATGGCCTTATAAAAGATATTACCGGCTTCAATGTCTGGCATTATGAGAATATCAGCTTGTCCGGCCACAGGACTTTCTATACCTTTGTGTTTGGCTGCTTCTATCGATACCGCATTATCCAGTGCAAAGGGACCGTCAACGACAACCTTGCCGAGCTGACCTCTCTGGGACATTTTGGAAAGAATGGCCGCATCCAGCGTTGCCGGCATCTTTTCGTTAACAACCTCTATTGCACCAAGCACAGCGACTTTCGGAGGTTCTATCCCTAAGGCCCTGGCAACGATAGAAGCATTGACAATTGAATCGGCTTTTTGCTTCAGATCCGGAGCTATAACCATACCTGCATCAGTAACCACAAGTAAACGAGAATATTCAGGAATCTCAAATACACTGACAAGGTTCATGGTTCTGCCCGTTCTGAGCCCATACTCCTCTTTAAGATAGACACTTAACAAATCTCCAGTTTTTACTTTACCTTTCATCAGCAGACTGGCTTCCCCTTTTGCAACGGCTTCCACTGCTTTTTTGACAGCGTCAGCGTTGCTCTGTGTTCCTACAATTTTGTAGCCGTGATCAAGCCCGATTTCTCCGGCAATTTCTTCGATTTTTCTCTGATTTCCGAAAAGAAGAAATTCGGCAATTTCTTCGTTAACAGCCGCTTTTATCGCTTTTAAAACAACGACATCTTCAGCTACAGCAACAGCCACAATCCCCTTTCTTCCACGAACACGTTCAACTATCTCTGAAAGAGTCCTTATTGTACTCATATAGTTTCACCCACCTTGAAACGCTTTGGGTTCTCTTTCCCTGTTAAAACACGTTTAGCACCTTCAGCTAACGCAAGGAGTTCATTTTCTCCAGGCTCAACGACCACCAACGCAAAACGGGCAACGTAGCTCTTGATTTTCTCCACGAAGTCCGAGTTATAAGCCATACTACCCGTAAGAATTATCGCGTCAATATTTCCACCGGCTACCGCACACATTCCACCGATCTCTTTGGCAATTTGATAAGCCATTCCTTCAATTACAAGCTCTGCCTTAGGATCATTTGCAGCAAGTTTCATCGCTTTTCTCAAGTCGTCTGTTCCCAGATAAGCCAGAAGCCCTCCCTGCTTGGTGTATCTTTTCAGAAGCTCCTTTTCGGTATATTTTCCACTAAAAGCCAGCTCTACTACATCGCCAACAGGAAGCTCTCCAGTCCTGTTAGGACTAAAGGGGCCTTCATCGTTTGCATTATTTACATCCACCATTTTTCCTTTAACCTGAAGCCCTACGGAGATCCCGCCGCCGAGATGAGCTATCACAAAATTCATTTCTTCCAGAGGCTTTCCCATTTCTTCTGCTACCTTCCTTGCAACCGCTTTCATATTAAGGGCATGAAAGAGGCTCCGGCGCTCTATTTGCGGAATCCCTGAAAGCCTTGCTTCATCCCAAAACTCGTCTACTGAAACCGGATCGGTTATGTAGACGGGGATATTTCCTCTGGAAAGCAATCTTCCAATTGGCGCTGCCAGGTTTGAAGGGTGGTCAACACCTGTTTTGTGAAGCAAATAGTCAACCATTTCTTCATCTACCTCATAGGTCCCACTTTCTAGCGGCGGGAGTATGCCGCCTCTACAGGCTATAGCATCAAATTCTTCTATTTTGAACCCCTCTTTTGACAGAAGACCTTCGATTTCCTTTGCTCGAATTTTCACCCTTTCCTCGGGTGTCAATAAATCTTCAGTGTGAGCGGAATGTTCAAAATTCTCTTTCCAGATGATCTCATCGTTTTCATAGATACCAAGTTTCGTTGAAGTGGAACCCGGGTTTATAATCAATATTCTGGGCATAAAATCACCTCTTACAGTAAACCTTTCATTTTTCCGTATTCGAGAACAGTTTTCTTAAGCCTGGCAACTCCTTCTATGATTTCCTTCTCAGGAGGCAAACAGAAAGAGAGTCTCATGCAGTTTTCACAGGAGTTATCTATCGTAAAAGCCACACCGGGTATAAAGAGGACACCGTTTTTCTTACCGTATTCCATCATTTCAAGTGTATTGAAGCCCTCTGGTAAACAGAGCCAGATGAAAAGGCCGCCGGAAGGTTTTGTCCATTTAACTCCCGGTATATCTGAGAAGTCCTTTTCAAGTTCATCAAGCATAAGCTTCATCTTCTTTTTATACAAGGCGATGGTGGGTTTGAGTGATTCTCTGAGGTCATATTGTTCAAGATATCGTCCGGCGATTCTCTGAGTGAGACTTGGTGAACAAAGATCGGCTGCTTGCTTTGCCTGGGTAACCTTTCTCACAAGATTCTCGTGGCCTACCACCAGACCTATTCTCATTCCAGGGGACAAAACCTTACTGAAGGTTCTGAACATCAGGACCCTTTCTTTACCGGCGAGTTTGAACAACGAGGGGATATGTTCACCTTCATAGCGAAGTTCACCGTATGGATCATCTTCAATTATTAAAAGATCGTATTTTTCAGCTATCTCGATCAACCTTTTCCTTTTCTCAAGGCTTAGACTAACGCCGGCTGGATTGTGGAAGTTTGGAATGACGTATATGAATTTAACTTTGTCCATCTCTCCGGCCTTTTCAATTTCGGCTAACCGCTTTTCTAATCTATCCAGATCGATCCCATCGTCTTGAAGTTCAAGATCTTCGTGATTCAATGACCGCAGTGCAAAAGCGCTTGCAGCTCCCAGATATATTGGTTTTGAAACAAAATATATGCTATCCTCGTCAAGAAGGATTTCAGAGATTAGATGCAAGGCGCTTTGAGATCCCACCGTGACTATAATGTTATCGAGATTCAACCCTGTAATTCCCTCTGCCCTTTCGAGATATTTGAGATAGGCCTCTCTTAAGACAGAATCTCCTTCTGTAGGGCAATATTGAAGAGAGTGGCTATATTCCTCTCTTATCACTTTATCGGCAACCTTTGCAAGTTCTTCGCGTGGAAAGGTTTCAGGATCAGGAACCCCCCCGCCAAAAGAAATCATTCCCGGGTTCATGGCTTCCTTTAAGAGTTCACGGATAATGGATGACTTCATTCGCAGCGCTGTACTCGAAAATTTATAATCTTTCATGTACTCACCCCCTAAAATATTATTATTATTGGCACAATGATTCATATAATAGTAAAGCAATTCAATGCCATCTTGAAAAAAACAAGGTATAACCTTCAAAGCGCTGTACTCGAAAATTTATAATCTTTCATGTACTCACCCCCTAAAATATTATTATTATTATTGGCACAATGATTCATATAATAGTAAAGCAATTCAATGCCATCTTGAAAAAAACAAGGTATAACCTTCAAAAGGGGGATTTTAAACCCATTCAGAGTATCGCGGAAAAACATATATGAAATTTCGTGCATGCAAGTATTTGCAAAGATGAAAATACCTTCATATTAGAGGAGTGGTTATAGTGGCTTTTGTCTACGGAGCAATTGTATTGTTCTTGATGGGTATTGTGTATTACTTCCTGATCAGTAACAAGATGGACAAAGCCGCGAGCGCTTTTGCCGCTGGAGCGATCCTTCTGTTTTTGACCGCTATTTTTACAAACACTTATCCTGAACTCGTCCCGGAGGCTATCAAGAAAATTAGTCTCGATGAGCTTAGCGAATTTGTGGACTTTAAAACCCTTGGATTGTTGCTTGGTATGATGATAATACTCCCTTTCATAGAAGAATCCGGATTTTTCCAGTTCGTTGCGATAACCGTTGTGAAGTTAAGCCGAGGAAATTTTCGCCTGCTTTTTGTGGTTACTTCGGTTATTGTTGCCATCTCTTCCGCTTTTTTGAACAATGTCAGCACCGTTATGGTTTTTGTCCCTGTGGTTCTTGCAGTTACCGAGACCATTGGCAAGAACCCTTTCCCCTATCTCGTAATGATAATCCTTTCTGCGAATCTCGGAGGTGCTGCAACCCTGATTGGTGATCCACCTAACATGCTTGTGGGTTTTGCAGCTGAAAAGAGTTTTAACGATTTTCTGGTAAATGTAGCTCCCGTAGTAGGAATAACAATCTTTACTGTGATTATTCTGCTATTGTGGAAAGAGGGAAAATATTTTAAACTGGATGCAGAAGAAAAAGTTATTCTGAGAAGGTTTTCTCAGACCAATCCTAAAAGTCAGATTCGTGATAAGAAATTGATGGCAAAATCTCTGCTGGTCTTTGTTGGTGCTTTAATAGGATTCATGCTTCCACCGTCTCTGGGAATAGATCCGGCACTTGTATCACTCCTGGCTGCAGCTGTACTTCTCTTCTTGCTCAGGGTTGACTCCGAGACGATGGAGAAAGTGTTTAAGAAAATAGAATGGGGAACTATTTTCTTTTTCCTTGGAATGTTCACCCTTGTCTACGGTCTGGAAGCTGTGGGGGTTATGGAGTATCTCGTGAATGGACTTGTTCATCTGTTTCCATCGCCGATTTTCCTGTTACTTTTTGTTCTATGGTTCCCGCTATTGATGGCTGGATTGGTTAGCGCTGTACCAATGGTGATGATAATGATACCAATCGTCGAAAACATAATCCATAATAGTAGTCTTATTTTTTCAACGAACACCGGCCTGGCAGATACTTTGTGGTGGGCTCTCGTTCTTGGAGCATGTTACGGTGGAAATGGTACAATCGTTGGAGCAGCAGCAAATATAGTGGTAAGCGGAATGAGTCAGAAACTCGAGAGAGGAAAACTTACTTTTTCAGAGTATTTCAGATACAGCTTCCCCATAGTCATCGTTACAGGAGTGATAGCGAGTTTGTATGTTTTATTCAGATACTATATTGCGCTATAAGGAGGTGCTTGAATTGTCAAAATTAGTAAAGAAAAATTATCTTCTCGCTCCCGGCCCTACACCCGTGCCAATTGATCTTTTGCTGGAAGGAGCTCGGGACACGATTCACCACAGAACTCCCCAGTTTAAAAAGATCATGGATGAGGCAATTGAAGGAACTAAATATGTTTTCCAGACCACAAATGATCTCTTTCTTCTTTCTTCTTCGGGGACCGGTGCCATGGAGATGGCTGTTGCAAACCTCGTTTCTCCCGGTGAAAAGGTTATTGTTGTGGTTGGCGGTAAGTTTGGCGAACGTTGGGAAAAGATATGTAAGGTTTACGGCGCCCAGGTAGTACCGATCAAGATTGAGTACGGTGACTATGCCACCCCTGAAATGATCGATGATGCTTTACAGGCGAATCCGGATACAGTTGCAGTTTTCACAACCCTCAGTGAAACCTCTACCGGAACGGTAATGGACATTGAAGGGTTCAGTAAAGTTGTCAAGAAACACGGTAAGTTGATCGTTGTTGACGCCATCAGCGGTTTGATTGCCCAACCTCTCAAGACCGACGAATGGAACCTTGACGTCGTTGTAGCCGGTTCTCAGAAAGGATTCATGTTGCCTCCGGGTCTTGGATTCATTACATTCAGCGAAGATGCATGGAAAAAGGTTGAAACCACAACAACTCCACGTTTCTATTTCGATGCCCGCGCATACAAAAAGAATCCAGCTCCTTATACACCCGCTGTCAATCTCATTTATCAGCTGAAAAAGGCTGTTGAAATGCTGAAAGAAGAAGGTATGGAAAACGTCTGGGAACGCCATAGAATCCTTGCGGATGCCACCAGGGCAGCTATAAAAGCGCTTGGTTTGGAGTTCTTCTCCAAAAATCCAGGAAATGTTTTGACTGCGGTTAGAGTGCCTGAAGGCGTTGATGGCTTGAAACTCGTTTCTATCATGAGAGATGAGTACGGAGTTACTATCGCAGGTGGTCAGGGAGACATGAAGGGTAAGATATTCAGAGTGGCTCATCTCGGTTACATGAGCAAATTCGATGTGATTATTGCCGTCTCCGCTCTTGAAATGGTATTGAGAAAACTCGGATACAACATAGAATACGGCATCAGGTGTAGAAAGCAGTCAGAAGAGGGATCTTTGAGAAGGAGGGGGTTTGATGTTCAGGCTTCATGC